>JANPCZ010000044.1:0-27562 GCA_031431215.1 Myxococcales bacterium | reverse complement strand
GATCGAGTTCGAGCCCGACGGTCTGCGCCTGCTGGCGCGCCAGGCCGCCGGCTCGGTGCGCGACGCGCTGTCGTTGCTTGATCAGATCATCGCGTTCGTCGGCGACGCGCCCATCACGCGCGAGCGGGTCAGTGACGTGCTGGGCGTGGCGGATCGCCGACTGCTGGTGGCGCTGACGGAAGCGGTGCTGGCTCACGACGCGGGCGCGGCCTTGCGGCTGGTTGGCGAGTCGGTGGATCGCGGGGTGGACCTCATCCAGCTCGCCCGCGCGTTTCTGCAGCACCTGCATGACGTCGAGATCTCGGGCCTGGTCGATGATGCGACCGATCTGATCGACGCCACGTCGGAGGAGCTAGCGGTGGCGAAGGGTCTGTCGGTGCGGGCGCCCAAGGGCTTGTGGGGCACGCTGTTCGATCGCTGGGCGCGCGCCGTGTTCGAGGCGGCGCATTCGCAGACTGCGCGTCTGGTGCTTGAGATGGCGATGGTTGATCTGTGCTTCGCGGAGCCCATGCTGCCGCTTGGGGATCTGCTGCGCCGTCTGCAGGACATCGAGACCCGCGCGGGCGATGGCGCGCCAAGGTCGGCGGCGGCGGGTGGCGGCGGTGCGGGCCCGGCACCTTCAATACCTGCGGCACCCCGGCCGTCGTCAGCATCGCCGGCAACGTCGGCGTCAGCCTCGGGCGCGTCTCCGTCGGCGCGGACAACTCCGTCGTCCCCGCGGGCGGCCTCGGCGCTGCCGGGCCCGCGGCCGACCGATGCGGCCGACCTGTGGCGACGCACCTGCGAGGCCTTCGTGGGTAGGCCCGCTCTTGCCGCTGCTCTTGATCACGCCGAGGTGCGCGGCTGGGAGGGCGGCAAGCTGACGTTGCACTACGCGCAGCGGTTCACCATGGACCAGGCGGAACGCGGGCGGGCCGAGATCGAGCGCGTGGTGTCCGAACTGGCGGGCGCTGCGACCCGGGTGGTCTTCCTGTCGGGGCAGGGCGACGCCGCAGCGCTGGTACAGTCCGAGGTCGGTCGCGAGGCTGATGCCGCGTCCGAGGATCGCCGCCGTCGTGAGGATGAGGCCCGCCAGCACCCGATGATCCGCAAAGCCCAGGAGCTTTTCGGTGTCAGTGCACGGGAGATCAAGACATGAGCGGCATGGAGGAAACATGAGCGACTTCGATCTCAAGGGCATCTTCGAGGCGGCCCAGCGCATCCAGGGCGAAATGGCCCGGGTCAAGGGCGAGCTGGGCGATCGGACGGTTGCCGGCGAAACCGGCGGCGGCCTGGTGTCGTGCGTGGCGAACGGTCGCGGTGAGCTGGTCGCGCTGACCATTGATCCGTCGCTGCTCGGACCTGTTGGCGACACGCACGAAGGCGGAAAAATCAACGGCAAGAAGATGCTCGAGGATCTGGTCATCGGCGCGGTGAACGTCGCCCTGGACAAGGCCCGCCAGTTGGCGCAAGAGGAAATCGCCAAGGCCACCGGTGGCCTGCCGCTCCCGCCCGGTATGTTCGGAGGCTAGGCCGTCGCGATGAATGTGTCCGCGGGACCTATCGCCCGGCTCATCCAACAACTGGCCAAGTTGCCCGGTGTGGGTGAGAAAACCGCCGCGCGACTCGCGTTCCACATCTTGCGTGGGCCGGCCGAGGACGCCGACGCTCTGGCGGCGGCCATCACCGATCTGCGCGGCAGGATCAAGCTGTGCGGCACCTGCTGGGACTTCACCGAGGCCGATCCGTGCCCCATCTGTCGCGACGCCCGTCGCGATCCTGGGCTCGTGTGCGTGGTTGCCCAGCCCCAGGACGTGGTCGCCATCGAGCGGGCCGGCGGCTTCCGCGGCCGTTACCACGTCCTGCATGGGGTGCTGTCGCCGCTCGATGGCATCGGCCCTGATGATTTGCGTGTGGCCGAACTGATTCGGCGCTGCGGCGTCGGCTCCGGCCAGGGACCACCCGCCGAGACCGACGCCATCCGGGAGATCATCGTAGCGACCAACCCCAGCGTCGAGGGCGAGGCCACCGCTGTGTACCTGGCGCGGCTGCTGCGCCCCCTCGGGGTCCGGTGTAGCCGGATCGCCACCGGGATGCCCATGGGCGGCGAGCTTGAGTACGCTGATCGGGCCACGCTGGCGAAAGCCATCGAAGGCCGGCGCGAGATGTGAGACTCTGTCGACCGAGCCCGATACTTGATGATCCCGGTGAATGAATGTTAATGGTGGTCCACAGACTCATGGTTTCGAACGATATTCCGCGACAAGCATCGGCGCTCAAGGCGTTGGAAGGAGCTAGGGGAAAACGATGAGCGGCCCGGACGTCATGTTCCCCGAAGAGCAGGAGCTGATATCAAACGTGTGTCAGCGCCTACACCGGGATGCCAACGCCAAGGCCATCCTGCTGATTGGCCGTGACGGCCAGGCCATCGCCGATGCGGGCGACGTCGCGGAGATCGACGTGACTTCGCTGTCGTCGCTGACCGCAGGCAACGTGGCCGCCACTGGTGGCATCTCGAAGATCCTGCGCGAGAAGGATTTCACCAGCCAGTTCCACGAGGGTGAAAAGACCCACGTGCACATCACCTTGGTGGCTGGGCGGGGTATCTTGGTCGTGCTCTTCGACGAAAGATCATCGCTCGGGCTGGTGCGACTGCGGGTGAAGAAGGCAAGTGAGGAGATGGCCAGGCTCTTCGATCAGGTGCAGAAGAAGGCGGCCGCGCGCAGCGGACCGTCGGTTCTGAACGAGATCACCGACGACGACATCGACAACCTCTTCAACGACTGACCGCCGCGGCCGATGAGCTTCATCAATTACTCCTCGCGCGAGATCAACTGCAAGATCGTGTATTACGGGCCCGGGCTGTGCGGGAAGACCACGAATCTGCAGTTCATCTACGCCAAGACCAGCCCTGATGCGAAGGGCAAGATGATTTCGCTCGCCACCGAGACTGAGCGGACGCTGTTCTTCGACTTCTTGCCCTTGTCGCTGGGTGAGATCCGCGGCTTCAAGACCCGCTTCCACCTGTACACGGTGCCAGGTCAGGTGTTCTACGATGCCAGCCGCAAGCTGATTCTCAAGGGAGTCGACGGCATCGTGTTCGTTGCCGACTCGCAGATCGAGCGCATGGAGGCGAACATCGAGTCGGTCGAGAACCTGCGCTGGAACCTGAGCGAGCAGGGCTACAACCTCGACAAGCTTCCGTACATCGTGCAGTACAACAAGCGCGATCTACCCAACGCGGCTCCGATCGACCAGCTGCGCGAATTGCTCAATCCGACGCGCGCGCCCGAGTTCGAGGCCAGCGCTCCGACCGGGCAGGGGGTCTTCGAGACGCTCAAGGCGGTCGCGAAGCTGGTTCTGACCGAGCTCAAGCGCGGCGCCTAGCGGCGCAGGACGAGAGCGCCGAGGACGACGCAGATGAGCGCGTTGGCACCAAGCCACACGCGGTCGAAGGCGTCGGGGACCAGCCAGATGTCGTTCGGGTACGCGATGGCACCGAAAGCGAGCAGGCCGGCCATGGCGAACGCGACGCCGGCGACCAACGGCCGCGCTCGCGGCAGGCCGTAGAGCAGGCCGGCGGCCAGGATAGCGGGCATCGCGCTCCACAGCAGCGGGTTGCCCGCGAAGAGCGAAGCGAAGCCGGTGGCGCCTACATTGACGGCAAGCACGGTGGCCGAAAAGCCCAGTCCGATCCGAACGCCCAGACGCTGGCGCCGGCGCAGCCGCAGGATCACCGCACCCGCCGCGGCGATGCCCAACGCAAGTCCGCCTGCGCCCACGCCCGCTCGCGCCTTGAGCAGCGCGGCCTTGGCGTCCGCGATGCCGGCGCCGAACCGCTGCCGATCCCCGCCGCTCTTCGACGCTCGGGCCGTGGACAGCAGAATGCCCTCCACTGCATCGGGCCGGGTCACGCCTGCCCCGACGATCAGCGCGGCCACACCCGCGACGTGCGGCGAGGCCATCGATGTGCCCATGAACCACAGGTAATCGGTCTGCGTGATGCTGCCGGGGACGATGGTGTTCTGCAGGACGCCGTCGGGCTTGCCGTCACCGTTGTCGTCGAGACGCACGTTGCCGCCGGGCGCCGCGATGTCGATCTCCTTGCCCCAGTTCGAGTAGAACGTCGTGCTCTCATCGAATTGTGTGGCCGCCACCGCGATCACGCCGGGGTAGCGGGCCGGATAGCTGACCTTGCCGCGCCCATCGTTGCCGGCGGCCGCCACCACCGTGACGCCATGCTTGTGTGCGTAGTCGACCGCATTGCGGATTGCCGCCTGCGGGAACGCGCCGCCGAGGCTCATGTTGATCACCTGCGCGCCATGGTCGGCGGCGAAGCGGATCGCCTGCGCGATGGCCGCCATCGATCCCGAGCCCCGTGCCGATAACACCTTGAGCGGCATGATCTTCGCCTCGAACGCCACACCGGACACGCCGCGCGCGTTGTGGGTCATCTGAGCGATGGTGCCCGCCACGTGCGTGCCATGACCGTGATCGTCGTCGGCCGTCTCGTTGTCGTTCACGAAGTTGTAACCCGCCACCAGGTGGGTCTGGCCCAGGTCAGGAACCGCTGTGACCCCGGTGTCGATGACGGCCACGACGGCGCCCTTGCCGCTGCCCAGCTTCCAGGCCGCGGGCAGACCTATCTGCCGCATGTGCCACTGGTAGCGAAAGCACGGATCGTCGGGAAACCCGGGCACCGCTGGGGTGGCGTTGCCGTCGCTGCCGTCGCCCGCGCACTCGGAGGCCAGGCCGGCCCCGACCGCAGCCATTTCCTCACCCGGCGGCAACCGCGCTTCGACGTCGTAGTCCACCGATTCGACGCTGGGGTCCCGCCGCAGAGCAAGGGCCGCTTGCGCCGCAAGAGCATCACTGGCGAAACGCAGGCGGTAGAGGCGGTCGACGCGCGATTGGCGTGACACCGGCTCTTCCACGTAGCCGTTGTCTGCCAGCACGGCGTCCGTGACGTCGTCGCGAAAATCGACAATGAGCGTCGATAGGGTCCCATCAACGGCGGGCAGGTCTTGCGGCAGTTCGGACAGGTGAGATTCGGTCGCGCGATGGGAGCGACCCGGAGCCCATGCCAGGGTGACGGCCACGGTTGCCGCTCCGATGACGCCGATGGTTGCGAAGAGAGATCGCATGAAGCGTTTCAATTATAGGCCCGAGCTTGACAGAGTGCCCCCGCAGACGACGCTGGGAACTTGATGTAAGCTTCGCGCCGCAAACCCGCCCCAACCCTGCCGGATCGGCACCGCCGGTCGCTGGAGCACCCGCAATGACACGTTCGCTTTCCAGATTCGGTTTCGTTGGCTTCGTCGCCCTGGGCGCCCTGCTGTGCGCCGGGTCCCACGCCCGCGCTCAAGAAGCCGACCCGGCGGTACTGGCAAAGGTGAAGGATCTCAACAAGAAGGGCATCGATGCTTATGAGAACCTTGACCTTGAGGAAGCGCGGAAGATTCTCATGCAGGCGCTTGAGACCTGCGCGTCCGAGGGCCTGAACAACCACCCGCTGAAGGCCACGACGCACATGAATCTGGGCGCTGTGCTCGTGGGTGGTCTCAAGCAGCGCGACCTTGGCATCAGGCAGTTCAAGCGCGCCATCGAGATCGACCCCACCACTCGGGTGACCAAGCGCCTTTCGAATCCCGATATCCAGTCAGCGTTCGAGGAGGCGGCAAAGGGCGGCGAAGCACCCAAGCCCGGGGACGACCGCCACAAGCCGGAGCCGGTCAATACGCCGCCCAGGGAGGACCCAAAGCCCGCGCCCACCGACGGCTCGCCTCCAAAGAAGATCACCGGCGTGTTCCACGAGCCGCTGACCGAGGCCAAGCCCAGCTCAAGCGTCACTGTCAAGGCTGCGGTCGAGAGCGCGCTGAGCTTCGACAAAGTGATTCTGGCGTACCGGCCAGACGGTGCCTCGGACTTCCTGGCGCGCGAGATGGAAAAGGACGACAAGGGCTGGTACGTGGCGCGGATTCCGGAGCCAGCGACCCAGGGTGGGATGGTCGCGTACTACATCGAAGCGCGTAGCAAGAGCGGCCAGGCGGTCGCGGGCAACGGTTCCGCTGCGGAGCCGCACCTCATCAGTCTGGCGGCGGTCGATGCGGTTGCGGCGGATGGCACCAGTCCGGACGCCGCCGTCAGCGAGAACCCCGATGACCCCGGCGCCAAGGACGAGCCTGGCGACGGCGCGCGGAAATTCATGCTCATCATGGGTCTCGGTGGTGGGTACGGATACGCCAGTGGTACCCCAGAAGTGAATCGAACTGGGAAGGATGGCAGCAAGCTAGGCTTCTCCGGCTGGGCGCCGGCGCCGCTGGTGCACTTGGCGCCGGAACTCGGCTATTTCGTGACGCCGGAGATCCTGCTGTCAGTTCAGTTTCGGCTCCAGATTGTGACCGGCGCGACGGAGGTCAGGGACGAGTCTTGCAAGCCGACGGGGGTGTGTGCGCCGGCCAAGGGCGCGCTCGCTGGCCTGGTGCGCGCGACTTGGGTACTGGGTAAGACGGGCGGTCTGAGGCCGTGGCTTGCGATGTCGGCCGGAGGCGGGGATATCCGGCATCTGATCAAGCTCGATGGTCAGGGGCTCAAGGACTGTGGTCCCAGCAAGACTGACGTGTGCACGGACACCGTTCTGGGCGGCAACATTCTCCTGGGCCCGGCGGGTGGGATCTTCTTCGAGGTCAACGAGAAGGTCACTCTCACTGCCAGCGTGAACACGCTCGCGGGCTTTCCCAATTCCACCTTCAACGTCGACGGCAACGTCGGGGTCGCCGTCGGTTTCTGAGTCAGGTTTTTTCAGGTTGCCACAGGGGTTCGGGCTCGCCGTGCAGGCGAGCGGCGTGCCGGCTCATCACGAACAGGTGATCGGAGAGCCGGTTGAGATAGCGCAGGGCCTCGGGCCTCACCGGCTCGCAGGCGATCATGCGCACCACCAGCCGTTCGGCCCGCCGACACACCGTGCGCGCCAGGTGTAGCTGCGCGGCCACGGGTCCACCCCCAGGTAGCACGAAGCTGCGCAGCGCAGGCAGGTGGGCGTTCCAGGCGTCGATCTCGCGCTCAAGGGCGTCGACGTGGCGGGCAGCAACCATGGGTTGCTTGGGGTGCAGATCCGCGGGCGGCGTGGCCAGCTCCGAGCCCACGTTAAAGAGCTCGTTCTGTAGCCGGCGCACGACGGCCAGCAATTCGGCTGCGCCGGCGGGCTCACCGGGCGCCGCCAGAGCCGTGCCCACGAGTCCCAGGCAGGCCAGGAGCTCGTCGACGGTGCCGTAGCACTCGACGCGCAGATCGTCCTTGCGCACTTTGCGTCCGCCCACAAGGCGCGTGTCGCCGGTGTCGCCCTTCCTGGTGTAGATGCGGTTGAGGCGGATCATCGCGGGGTCCGCGGCTGACCCGCCAGGCTGCTGCTGTTTCGCACCACGACCTCTTTCACTGGGCCGCGACTACTGGCCTTCGAGTTGATATTGCGCCGAGCGAAGACAGTCTGGATGTCGAAACCGCGGTAGAGCTTGCGCACGAATGGGGTGTGGCTGTTCGAAAGCATGACGTGACATCCCCTGGTCGCGAGCTCCCGGAACACCAGCGCGAGCTCCGTCTGGGCGTCCTTGCCAAAGGGCCCTTCCGTATAGGAGGTGAAGAAGGCGGTGTCCGACACCGGATCGTAGGGAGGATCGAAGTAGATGAAGTCGTCGGGTTGCGCGTGGCGGAGTGTCTCGCGGAAGTGCCGCGTCTTGAGTTCCACACCGTGTAGCGCGGTGCTGGCCGCGCGCAGATTGTCCTCGTCGAAGATGCCAGGATTTTCATGGCGACCGAACGGGACATTGAATTCGCCCTTGCTGTTCAGGCGATAGAGGCCGTTGAAGCACGTCTTGTTCAGGTAGATAAGCCTCGCAGCCCGGTCGAGGGGAACTCGCAGTGCGTGCTGGCCACGCACCGAATAGTAGTAGGGCTCAGGGTCCCGCAGATGCTTGGTTCGATGCTGTTCCAGGCGGTCGATGAGGCTCTCGACATCGTTCTTGACCACCTCGAAGACGTTCACTATTTCGGGGTTGTCGTCAGCGAGGGTGCATTTCGATGGCGCGAGCAGGGCGCGCACGTGGAAGAACACGGCTCCGCTGCCCAGAAACGGCTCGATGTATCGTCCGCCCTGGGCCGCCTTCGGATAAAGCCGCGCGAATTCTGCAAGCAGCTGAGTCTTGCCACCCGCCCATTTCAGGAACGGCCGCACGTGCGGCGACGAGGGGGAAGGCTTTCGGGCCGGCATGGTGTCACAATCACAACCCCATCGGCGCCCGGAATTCAACCACCACGACGAGGAATCCATGTCCACCATCGACGATTTCCAGAAGCAGCACGAGGCCCGCTTGACCGATTTCATCGCGGGCCTGTCGGGCCGGAGTGCCGAATCCGACTGGGCGTTGACGCGAGCACTGGTACACAAGGCCGTGCATCTTGTGGCCGAACGCGGGGCGGGCGAGTTCTGCGCCGTAGCCACCTTCCTGGCCGAGATGATCGGCCACGCCCACCAGATCATGCACACGACCGAAAAGTCGGAATCGCCCCACCGCGATGTCGTGCACTGAGCCCCTGACATCCTCTCGGGCGGACGGGAATATGAGTAGACGTTTTGGGCGCGATGGCTAAACTACCGCGCCTTTACGGAAGGAAGCACACCCGCCATGGCCCAGTCCATTCACAAAGTCCGCAACATCGGCATCTCGGCACACATCGATTCGGGCAAGACCACCTTGTCCGAGCGCATCCTTTTCTACTCCGGCCGGATCCACAAGATCGAGGAGGTCAAGGGTAAATCGGGTGTCGGGGCGACCATGGACTTCATGGATCTCGAGCGCGAGAAGGGCATCACCATCCAGTCGGCCGCGACCTACTGCGAGTGGGACGGCTTCAACATCAACCTCATCGACACCCCCGGTCACGTCGATTTCACCATCGAGGTCGAGCGCGCCCTGCGTGTGCTCGATGGCGCGGTGCTGGTGCTGTGTGGCGTCGCTGGCGTGCAGTCGCAGTCGTACACCGTCGATCGCCAGATGCGACGCTACAACGTTCCGCGCCTGGCCTTCGTCAACAAGCTCGATCGCGCCGGAGCCAGCGGCAAGCGCGTGGCAGATCAGCTCAAGGACAAGCTGCGCCACCACATCGTGATCACACAGATCCAGATGGGCTACGAGGAGAAGTTCGAGGGCGTCATCGATCTGATCCGCATGAAGGCGTTCTACTTCGACGGCGACAACGGCGAGGACATCCGGGAAGAGGAAATTCCCGTCGCGCAGCTTGATGAGGCCAAGGCCGCCCGCCGCGAGATGTTCACCGCCATAGCCGAGGTCGACTCGGCCATGGAGGAGAAGTTCGTGCTGGAGCAAGAGCCGACCACCGAGGAACTTCGCGCGGCCATCCGGCGGGCGTGCATCGCGCTCAAGTGCACGCCGGTGTTCATGGGCTCGGCGTACAAGAACAAGGGTGTGCAGCTGTTGCTCGACGGCGTGAACCTGTTCCTGCCCGACCCGACTGAGGTTGAGAACATCGCCCACGATCAGGACAAGGCAGAAGAGAAAGTCGTGCTGGTCAGCGAGCCCAAGAAGCCGTTCGTCGGGCTGGCGTTCAAGCTCGAGGACGGTCGCTACGGCCAGTTGACGTACATGCGCATGTACCAGGGCACGGTCACCAAGGGCGACTTCATCGTCAATTGCTCGCTTGGGCAGAAGAAGGTCAAGGTGCCGCGGTTGGTCCGCATGCACGCCAATGACATGGTCGACATCGAGACCGCGACCGCCGGCGATATCGTGGCGTTGTTCGGCGTCGAGTGCTCGTCGGGCGACACGTTCACCGACGCCAAGATCAACTACACGATGACGTCGATGCACGTGCCCGACGCCGTGATCTCGCTGGCGGTGTCACCCAAGGACAAGGCCCTTGCGGCCAACTTCTCGAAGGCGCTCAACCGCTTCACCAAGGAAGATCCGACTTTCCGCGTGCACCGCGATGAAGAATCTGCCCAGACCATCATCAGCGGCATGGGCGAGCTTCACCTCGAGATTTACGTCGAGCGCATGAAGCGCGAGTACGCCTGCGAGTGCATCACCGGCAAGCCGCAGGTTGCCTACCGGGAAACCCTCGGGCAGCGCGGCGAGTACAACTACACCCACAAGAAGCAGACGGGCGGCAGCGGCCAGTACGGCAAGGTGGCCGGCTACATCGAGCCTTTGCCGTCGGATCACGCCACTGGCTTCGAGTTCGTCGACGACACCACCGGCGGCGTCGTCCCGCGCGAATTCATCTCGGCTTGTGAGAAGGGCTTCCGCGAGGCGGTCAAGAAGGGGCCGCTCATCGGCTTCCCGATCGTGGGTGTGCGCTGCGTGCTCAACGACGGTGCGTCCCACGCGGTCGACTCCTCGGAAATTGCCTTCAAGACCGCCGCTCTGATGGGCTTCCGTGAAGGATACGCGAAGGCGAAACCCACCATCCTCGAGCCCATCATGCTGGTCGAGGTGCAATTCCCGGAGGAATTCCAGGGCGCCGTCATGGGCCAACTCAACCAGCGCCGTGGCACCATCATCTCGTCCGAGAAGCAGGAAGGCTTCGTGCAGGCCATGTCCGAGGTGCCGCTGAACGATATGTTCGGCTACTCCACCGATCTTCGATCGGCGACCCAGGGCAAGGGCGAGTTCTCGATGGAGTTCAAGCGCTACGCCGAGGTGCCCAAGCAGGCGCGCGAGGCGATGATCGCGGCGTTCAGGGACCAGGAAAAGCGTTAGCGGCCGGACCGGGTATCATCCGGTGCCATGTCGGATGTTGAAGAGCCTCGCAGCTATACCCGCGCCTCGTTCGTGCTGAGCGTCGCGATCGCCTTCTTCATGGTGGCGGATCTGGTGGAGGATTGGGAGGGCGGGCTCAGCTTCCATCACTTCATCATCGAGTTCACCATCGTGGCGCTGGCGGTGGCGCACGGGGTGGTTCAGTGGAAACGCCTGCGGGTCGGGCGGGCCCATGCGCGCCAGCTCGGACAGCGACTGGAGGCCGCCAGGCTGGAAACCGAACGCTGGCGCAGCGAGGCGGGGGATGCGTTGAGGACGCTGGGAGCAGCGATAGATCAGCAGCTCGAGCGCTGGCGGCTGACCCTGGCCGAGCGCCAGGTCGCGCTTTTGTTGCTCAAGGGCCTGTCACACAAGGAGATCGCAAACCTGCGCACCACCAGCGAACACACAGTGCGGCAGCAGTCGCTTGCGGTGTACCGCAAGTCGGGCCTGTCGGGACGCAACGAGCTGTCAGCGTTCTTCCTTGAGGATCTGTTGTTGCCAGCGAGCGTGAACGAGTCCGCAGCCGCGGCGTCGCCGGGGGTCAGCTCTTCGCCGGGGCGAGAAGCTTGAGGAATTCGGGCACGCTGATGAGCGTGTCGACGCGCGAGATGATCTGACCGTTGGCGCCGATGATGCGCACGGCGGGCAGCGTGTTGACTTCGTACTTGCGCTTGATGGCTTCGAGTGCGTCGTCTTCGTTGGTGAGATCGATCTTGAGTCGCGTGAACCCGGCAAGCTCGCTGGCAACCTCGGGGTTGCCAAAGACCTGCACATCCAGTTCCTTGCACGGCAGACACCAGCTGGCGGCGAAGTCGATCACCATTGGCTTGCCGGTGGTTCGCGCCTCAGCCAACGCGGCGGGCTCATCGTGGTGCCACACGAGCTCGATCTTCGGCGTCAGCACGTAGTTGGTCAGGGCGAACAGACCGGCGACAGAGAGCCACACCCCGGTGCCCTTGCGCAGGCGTTTCGGCCAGCCGTCGTGGAAGGTCAGGTGGACCGCTCCGATGGCGATCCCGCAAACCAGGGCGCCGACTGCCAGCGCGACAAAGAGCGGCGTTCGGCCGGTCAGCCCGCCCAGTGCCGGCACGACGTTCTTGAGGTAGTAGAGCGCCGCGACCAGCAGCGCGATGCCGAACACACTCTTGACCGCCTCCATCCAGCGCCCCGACTTCGGCAGCTGCATGGAGAAGCCGGCGATGAGCCAGAACGGTACGCCGATGCCGACGGCGTAGGTGGCCAGCAGGAGGAAGCCCTGGACGGCGTCGCGGGTGGTGGCGACGTAGGCGAGCATTCCGGCCAGTGGTGGCCCCGTGCACGGAGCGGCGATGAGACCGCCGACCAGGCCCATCAGGAACGCGCCGCCGAGCCCCTTTCCGCCGACCTGTGCCAGCCGTTGCTGCACCCCATAGGGCAAGGCCAGCTCGAAGGCGCCGAACATCGACGCCGCCATCGCCACGAAAAGCAGGGCCAGGGGCACGATCACCCATGGGTTGGCCAGGAAGGTGCCGAAGGCTTTGCCCAGCAGCGCGAACACCGTGCCGAGTGTGCCGAACATGAAGGCGATGCCCCCCACGTACAGCGTTGCCAGTAGAAACGAGCGCCGTCGCGTGGTGCCGCGACCGCCGAAAACGCTGATGGTGATCGGAATCATCGGGTACACGCACGGGGTGAGCGCGGTCAGGAGGCCGGCGGTCAGCGCGAACAGAAACGCACTACCGGCGCCACGTCCCGCGGCGTCCGCGAAGCTTTCGGCGCGGGCGGTCCCCGACGCCAGTAGGACGGTGGCCACCGCCGCCAGACCTGGGACGGTGCGGGCGGCACGAAGGCGGGTGGGGTGCGGCTTCTTCACGGCGACAACCGACTTCATGGTGGCGTTTATACCTTGGGAGAGGGGTTTTGGCTGCCTTGGCGATGCGGCAATGCATGCGTTCTCCCAGATACGATAGCCGAGCCCGCAGGGCATGAAATACCACCATGGGGATATGGCAGGTGGGAGCGCCGCCTGGTAAAAAATGAGGGGTCGCGATGTTGTCGGAGCCCAATTTCAAGCTCCCCTCGCTCCAGGACAGGACGCTATGATCAAACGAGCCAGGATCGGGTTTCTGCTGGGGCTTCTGTCCGTGGCAGCCACCAGTTGTACGCACGTTTCACCCTGGGAACGTGGACGGCTGGCCCTCCCGTCGATGCTGCTGGGCGACACCGCCAGCCCGGGCGCGGCGCACGTGTACGCCATCCAGGAGGGAGCGGTGGGGGGCGCGTCTGCTGTCGAGGGCGGCTGCGGTTGCAACTGAAACCGAGCGGCCTGGCGGCCCAGGCGGCGATGGTGTTGAGGCTGGTTTTGGCGCAAATCGACTGACCGGCCGCGGTATCGGGGCTGCCTGCTGGGCATCTTGGCAGGGTGCAAGAGTTCGGGCACGCGGCCCTGGGGATCGTGGCCGAAGGTCAGCGACCAGTGCTTTCGGGAACGCAGGAAGTCCTGGGCCGCGGCGCGATCCTCATCGATCGAAACGGCCACCATACCGAAGTGGGTTGGTCATGAGTGCGGCCATGAGTGCGGCCATGAGTGCGGCGACGATAGCCAAATGCCCCGGCCGGGGGCATACCTCCCCCGGGATAGTTCGAGATACCTCCTGGGGCATATGTCACATGCCCGAGAGAACGTGCCTTTTCCTGTGGGGTTTCGCTCGTACGACATCGATCGGATTCCCGCGGGCGGACATCCCATGCTTCTTGGGCACCATGCTCAGGAAAGCCGTGGCAATTTCGAATCGCTCCGCCCTCCGACCCGCACTGTCACCGGCCGCGGCACCTCAGGGCGCGGCCATGCGCGTCCTGGTCGCAGGTGGCCACGAGGTATTTCGCCTCGGCCTCGTGGCTGCCGTGGGAGCCCATCGCGATATCCGGGTGGTCGGCCAGGTCGGCGATGCCTCGCAGTTGACGGCGAGCTACCAGCGGCTCACCCCGGATGTGGTGATCGTGGACGTGGACGCTCCCGGGCACCTGGCGGCGATCGTCGAGTTGATGCGCGCGGTCCCCGGTGCACGCATTCTGGCGGTCAGTCACTTCGACGGCGACGAGGACGCCAACCTGGCGCTGCAGGCCGGCGCGCGGGGGTTCTTTCCCAAGAACCTGCCAGCCGGCGAGATCGTGGCTGGCCTGCTGGCGGTGCGGGGTGGCGGTCGCAGCCTTCCACCTGCGGTCATGCAGCGTCTAGACGAGCGCGTGGGACAGTCTGAACTGACGGCGCGTGAGCGTCAGGTGTTGGCCCTGATCTGCGATGGCCTCAGCAACGCTCTGATCGGAGCGGAGTTGGGCATAGCCACCGGGACCGTGAAGATTCACGTGAAGTCGATTCTGGCCAAGCTGGGGGCCGACCACCGCACCGGGGCAGCGGCGCTGGCGGTCCGCCGTGGCTTTGTCCGGCCTCGCTAACCGGCTGGCAGAACCGGGCGGGCGCCGTTGTTCAGCCGCCGCGCATTTCAGTTTCACGGAAATTCCTCCGAACCTGAACAGCGAGGACAAGCATGAAGCGCCATCACCTGCTGTCGTGTGTCATGGTGGTCGGGCTGGCAGAAAACGCACTGGCCGCCGACGAGAGCGACGAGGAGCCGGCCGCCGCCAAACCGGCGGCGGGGGCCAGCAGCGAGCCTGACATCGCGGCCGATGTTGCGCACGGCGACTACCTGAGGGCGCTGCACCAGCGGGTTCACCGTCGCTGGGCCGACAACTTCCTGCACATGGCCACCACCCAGCTGCCCCGGACCGATGCCATCAATGATCCGTCGAGGTTGGTTGTCATCGACGTGATCCTGGCCCGCGGCGGAGTCCTGGTCGATGCCAGCGTGGCCGGTGAATCGGGCGCCAGGGGGTTCGACGAGGCCGCGGTCGAGGTGTTGCGCGACAGCGCGCCGTTTCCGGCCCCGCCCGAGGACGTGCTGTCGGATGACGGCCAGGCGCACGTTCGCTGGAGCTTCGCGCGAGACCACCGGCGCTGCTCTGACCTGGCGGTGGTGCAGAAGGAGAGCGCCATCGAGGTCGCGGTGCCGCGCCTGTTCGCGCAGAACCGGGTGCTTGAGGCGTGGCGACGGGTGCAGGTGGCGGCGGCGCAGGCGCCCGAGCCAGCGGTGAGCACCTTCGCCAAGGCCTGGCTGCGCCGGGTGGTGGCCGAGCCCAAGCTGGCGGTCGTAGCGTCAGCCGGCCTGCTGGGGGCAGGGGATCCGTCGGGAGTGGATGCGCTCAAGGCGGCGGTATCTCGCGGCGAACACATCGAGCTTGGGGCCGCGGCACTGGTGCGGGCGCACGTGCCCGTTTGCCCACTGGTCAAGGCCGCACTGGCTAGCCCCCTGGCGCCGGCGCAAGAGGCGGCGGTCAGGGCGCTCCGGTTCTCGAACGAGGCCGAGTGCGTGCCATTGCTTTCGGTCGCCGCTGGCAACAAGAAGAACCCGGTGGCGGTTCGGGTGGCGGCGCTTGCGATCCTGGGTCGCAGCAGCGAGAAAGTTGCCAAGGATGCCCTCGACGCGGCCATGGCGGAATCGAGCCCGGCAATTCGGGCAGCGGCAATTCTGGCGTCAGCGCGACCCGGGGGCGGGCGGGCTGCGCTGTTCCGCTTGACTCCGTTGCTATGTGATTCATCGGTCGAGGTGCGGGCGGCGGCGGCGGCGGGCCTGGTGCGGGCGACGGGCGATGCGGCGCTCGACCAGCTCTATCTGTTGTTCAAAGAGACCGACGTGCGGCCCTTCGAGGCGACCGCAGTCGAGCTGGGTGGCCAAAGTAGCGAGGCGACGGCGCTGTTCCTCGGCAAGCTATTGCGCAGGGACGACAAGCGTGTGCGCGCGGTGGCGGCGGCGGCGCTGGCGGCGCGCAGCGATGAGTACGCACGTAAGATCCTGGCGACGGCGGTCAGCGACGCCGATGTGGAGGTGCGGGTCTACGCCCAGACGGCGATGGATCCCGTGGCACGCCGGCGCCTGGCGTCGCTGCCATCGGGGCGACGGGCGTATCGCGTGCTGGTGGGTGCCGGCGGGCGCGGAGCGGCCCTGGATTGGCTGCTGGCGCGTTTTGACGACCTCGATGCAGCGGCCAGGGCCGAAGTGCTGGGCGAGTGGCTGGCCGGCCCTGCCGGTGCCACGGTCGCGACGCAGTAGGAAGCGCGGGTTTCGTGATATAGGGTGCCGCACCTCGATGGCGGCAGCCGCCTTTTACGATCTTGACGGCACGCTGGTCCGGACCAATCTGGTCCATGCCTTTGCGTACAACGCCCGCAACCAGCAGGGCGTTCTGCGTAGCGTGGTGCGCACTGTGTCCACCGCCTTGAGCGTTCCAGTGTTCCTGGCGGCCGACCTGTACAGCCGCCGCCTGTTCAACGATCTATTTTTTCGCCGCTACCGCGGCGAGTCGGAGGATCGCCTGCGCTACCTGGCCGACGAGCTGTTCGAGGAGGTCATCCGGCCGTCGATCTTTCCCGGTGCCTATGAGTTGATCGACAAGTCCAAGCGACTGGGCCTGCGTCAGGTGCTGGTCACCGGCGCGCTCGACTTGACCGTCGAGCCCCTGGCGCGCCACCTGGGTTTCGATGACTACGTCACCAACCGCCTCGAGTACGTCGACGGTAAGGCCACCGGTCGTTTGTTGCCGCCGGTGATGGCGGCCGCGACCAAGGCAAGCTGGATGCGTGTTTACGCCGAAAAAGAAAAGCTCAGCTTGTCCGAATGTTATAGCTACTCGGACAGCATGAGTGACCTTCCCATGCTGTCCGTCGTCGGGCACCCCACGGCGGTCAACCCCGACTTTCGCTTGCGCAACACCGCCCTACAACACGACTGGCCGATCCTGGATCTGCGATGAAAGAGCGCGAGCCCAAGACCGTGCGTGGCCCCGTGCCGCGCCACAAGGAGGACGACGAGGTCGTCTACATCGATACCGACTCGGCGCCGCGCATCGTGTTTTCGGGTGAGGATCTCATCCACGAGGACCTGCCGGTGGGAACCCGCGTGGTGTACGCAAAACCGGCCATCGAGGGGCTGGCGAACCCTGGTGCGGCGATTCGCTACGCGCTCAACCACCCGCTGGGCTGCGACCCGCTGTATGCGCAGCTGGCGCCCGGGATGCGGGTGACGATCGCGGTGGACGATATCAGCCTGCCGTTACCACCGATGGCGACGCCCGACATCCGCCAGACCATCATCGAGATCGTGCTGGAATTGCTCGACGCGAATGGCGTCGACGATGTCCATATCGTGATCGCCAACTCGCTGCACCGGCGGCTGACCGCGGCTGAGATGAAGCGGATGGTGGGCGCCAAGATATTCAACGCGTTCCATCCCGACCGCTACTACAACCACGACGCCGAGGACCCCGACGGAATCGTTCACCTGGGCAAGACCGCGCACCATGAGCCGGTCAACATCAACCGGCGCGCGGTCGAGAGCGATCTGGTCATCTACGTGAACATCAACTTGGTGCCCATGGACGGTGGGCACAAGTCGGTCACGGTGGGGTTGTGCGACTACGAGAGTCTGCGGCCACACCACGAGCCGCAAACCATCCGCGACTCAAACAGCTACATGGACCCGCCGCGGTCGGCGCTCAACACCAAGGTCGAGCGCATGGGCGCGCTGGTCGATCAGCACATGAAGGTCTTCCACATCGAGACCGCGCTCAACAACCGCATGTACGCTGGTGCGACGGCGTTTCTGGGCAAGAACGAGGATGAGTTCACCGAGTTCGATCGGATCAAGTTCGAGGGCATGCGCTGGGCGCTGTCCAAGATGCCGCGCGCGGCGAAGCGGAAGCTGCTGCATTCCATTCCGGCGCAGTACCAGATGATCGCGTGTCATGCCGGCAAGACCGACGAGGTCCACCAGCGCATCATCCAGAAGAACCACGAGCAGTACTTCGTGCGCCTGCGCGGGCAGAGCGACATCGTCATCTGCGGCATACCGTTCATTTCTCCCTACAACGTGAACTCGATCCTGAATCCCATCCTCGTGCAGGTCATGGGCCTCGGGTACTTCCACAACTTCTACAAGGGCAAGCCCATCCTGCGGAAGGGTGGGGCGCTGATCCTGTGCCACCCGTGCTACGACGAGTTCGATCACCAGCATCACCCGAGCTACATAGAGTTCTTCAACCGGCTGCTGCCCGAGACGCGCGACGCGATGGTGCTGCGCGACAAGTACGAGGAAGAGTTCGCGAAGAACCCGAGTTACATCGAGATGTACCGGCGCGGCAACGCCTACCACGGTGTCCACCCATTCTTCATGTGGTACTGGGGCGAGAACGGGCGTCAGCATGTCGGCAAGGTGATCGTCGCTGGCGCCGAGAATGCGCACGTCCCGGCGCGGCTGGGCTGGGACCGCGCCGAATCGCTGACCGAGGCGATCGCTATGGCGCGTAGCTTCGTCGGTCCCAGCCCGTCGATCACGCTCTTGCATCACCCGCCCATGGTCATGGCCGAAGTCGAGTAGCAGCGACGCGACCGGGACGCGGACTGCATCGATGCTACGCCATCGGCAACGTCACCGAGAAGGTAGAGCCCTTGCCGACGGTGCTCTCGACCTCCACGGCTCCGCCCATTGCTTCGACCAGATGCTTGACGATGGCGAGACCAAGACCCGTGCCGCCGCGATCGCGTGAGCGGCCTTCGTCCACCCGGTAGAAGCGTTCGAACAGCCGGGGCAAGTGCTGCGGCCCGATGCCGGGGCCGGTGTCCTCGATCGCGAGGCGGATCCATCTGCCGAGTCGCGCCGCGCGCAGGGTGATGCTGCCGCCGTCGCCGGCGTACTTGACCGCGTTGTCGAGCAGGTTGCTGACCACCTGCTCCAGCGCCCTTCGGTCGGCGCACACGGAGGGCAGGTCGGCCGGCACCGTGTGCGACAAGCGGAGGTGCTTGCGCTCCGCCGGAGCCACGAAGTTGCCCAAGACCTGCGCGAACACGGCGGAGATGTCCACGCCAGCGGCATCGAGTTTCAGCTCGCCCGATTCGATGCGTGACAGATCCAGGAGATCCTGTACCAGGCTGGCCAGGCGTTCGGCGTTGCGAAAGGCCATGTCCAGGAATCGCTCGGCTGACGCTGGATCGCTCTTGGCAACGCCGCGCGCGGTTTCGAGGGCGGTTCGCACTGCGGTCACCGGGGTGCGCAGTTCGTGCGACACGTTGGCAACGAAGTCGCGGCGGATGCTTTCCAGCCGGCGGATCTCGGTCACGTCGACCAGGACGGCCACGCAGCCGCGCGGCTTGCCCGACAGCGGCGCCGCGTGGACCAGAAGCCGTCGCCGCCCCGACGGGCCGGCGTCGATCTCTCCGGTGGCGGGCGCGTTGCTGGCCAACGACTTCTCAAGAACGGCATGCAGGTTCTCTGGCACCAGCGCGATGGCGGGTGCGGGCATGACGTCCGTGGCGGGTCCCGTCCGTGGGGGCTCAGCCTGCAGCATCGTTCGAAGCGCCGGGTTCAGCAGCACCACCGCGCGATCGGCATCGATGACCAGGACGCCCTCGTTCATGCCCTCGAGGATGCGTCCCAGGCGATCGCGCTCGGCGCGCAGATCGCGCAGGCTGGTCGATAGGTTGTCGGCTAGCTGGTCGAGCGTGCGGCCGAGGTCACCGAGTTCGTCGCGACCGGTGGTCAGCGTGCGGGCGGTCAGATCGCCCTCGGCCATGCGCCGGGCGATGGCGATGATGTCGCGCAGACCCCGCGAGATGAACTGCGCCGCGCCACTGGAGATGAGTAGCGCCACCGCTATGGCCAGCAACGAAGCGATGCCCAGGGCTCGGTGTATGCGGGCCACGGCATCCTCGACCTCGGTCAGCGGGATGCCCGCGCGGACCGCGCCGACGATGGTCGCGCCGGATCGCACCGGACCTGCGACGAAGGCCATGCGCCGCTTCAGGGTCGCCGACACACGGGTTTCGCTTCCGGTGACGCCGTTCAGCGCCGCGGCAATCTCGGGGCGGCCGGCGTGGCTTTCGAGCGCGGCAAGGCTTTCGGTGGTGATCTCGGAATCGCCGACCACTGTGCCGCCCTGTCGGACCAGGGTCACGCGCGTGCCGGAGCGCTGGCCGAGATCATCGGCCAGGCGATCGCAGGCAGCGACATCGGTCCAGTCGATGATCTCGCGACCGATTTGTCGCTCCATCAGCGCCAGGCGGACGTCGAGTTCCGCCCGTATCCGCTGGGTCAGCTCGGCCTCGAGGACCGATGCGAGGTACAGATTGGCCGCCACCACCGACGTCACGATCAGGACCAGCGAGCCGACGAACAGCTTGCCCCTGACGCCCCACCTCACGCCTACGGCCCGCCCGGGGCTGCCATGAACCGGTAGCCGGTCCCGCGTACTGTCTCGATGTATGTCCCGGCCGCGCCCAGCTTCTCGCGCAAGCGTTTGACGTGGGTGTCCACGGTGCGGGTTTCCAGGTCGCCCGACATGCCCCAGACCTCGTCGAGCAGCATGGCCCGCGACTGCACCCGGTCGCGGCGGTCGAACAGGGTGCGCATCAACTTGAACTCGAGCGCGGTCAGGGTGACCTCGTGACCGTCGACCCAGACCCGGTGGGCTTCCGGATCGATTTGCAGCTTGCCGAAGGTGATCAAGCGACTCGCAGCAGTCGCCGGGTTGGCCTGACCGCGACGCAGGATGGCCTGCACGCGCAGCACCAGTTCTCGCACGCTGAACGGTTTGACAACGTAATCGTCAGCGCCCAGCTCGAAGCCCACCACCCGATCGATCTCGCCGCCTTTCGCGGTCAGCATGACGATGGGGATGTGGCGGGTGGCCGGGTCGCTCTTGACCGCGCGGCACACCTCGGTGCCTGGCATCCCCGGCAGCATCAGGTCGAGCAGGATGAGGTCGAGCTTGCGCGTCCGGCACAGGTCGAGGGCACGGGCGCCCTCACCCGCGGTCACGACTTCGTGGCCGGCCTGGCCCAGGTTGTACGCCAGCACCTCCTGGATATCGGTTTCGTCCTCGACGACGAGGATGGTGGCCATCAGGGCTGGAATATAGGCGATCCCATTGGAAATCCGTTGGCGACGACGTAGATTCCGGCGCCCCACATGGAAGCCGCACCCGGGACGCTCTCCGTCCGCGACATCTACCGCGGCCGCAACGTCTTCATCCTTGGGGCCACGGGATTCGTGGGCAAGGTGTGTCTCAGCATGCTGCTCGACCGGTTTCCCGAGGTCGGCCGCGTGTACGTCATGGTCCGGCGGGGAAGCGGGACCGACAGCGAGACACGTTTCTGGCAGAGCGTGGTGCCGTCTCCGCCGTTTCGCCCGCTGCGCGAGAAATACGGCAGTGACGCCGGCCTGGCCGCGTTCCTGCGCGACAAGGTCAGGGTGGTCGATGGCGACATCACCGAGAGCAATCTTGGTCTCAGTGAGGAGGCCGTCGCAGCCATCGCGGGCGACATCGACGTGGTGCTGAACTCGTCGGGCAAGGTGACCTTCAATCCGCCGCTGGAATCCGCGCTGCGCACCAACGTCGAGGGCACCCGCAACGTGATCGCGTTCGTCAAGCGCATGCGACGGCCGGCGCTGGTGCACACGAGTACGTGTTTCGTCGCCGGCAACCGCACCGGCGAGGTGTGGGAGGACGAGCCGCTCGATGGGTACTTCCCGCGCTGGCGCGAGCTGCCGGGAACGAAGTTTTCGGTCGAGCAGGAGATCGCGGACAGCGAGCGCTCGTCGGCCGAGGTGCGCGCACAGGCCGAGGATGCGCAGGTCTCGGCGCGCTTGCGTACCCAGGCACGAGCTCGGCTGCACGAACAGGGCCGTGACCCTGACGACGAATCGGCGCTTCGCCTGGCGGTCGCGCGCGAGCGCAAGGACTGGATCCGCAGCGAGTTGACCCAGCGCGGCCTCGCACGGGCCAAGGAGTGGGGCTGGCCCAACATCTACACGTACACCAAAAGCATGGGCGACCAGATCGTCGCGCGCGAGACCGGCATCGTGCGATCGATAGTCCGGCCTGCCATCGTCGAGAGCGCGGTCAGCTTCCCGTTCCCGGGCTGGAACGAGGGCTTCACCACCACGGCGCCGCTTATCTACCTGGCGCTCAAGGGCCAGAACCTGCTGCCGGTCAATGACAAGCTGATCCTGGACGTGGTGCCGGTGGATCATGTCGCCGCCGGCATGTTGATGGTGGCGGCGCAGGCGTGTGTGGAAGCGCCGCGCCTGGTCCACCAGCTGTCGAGCGGCGATCTGAACGGCGCCTTCATCGATCGCATCGTGACCCTGACCGGCCTGTACAAGCGCAAACGCTTCCAGAGCAAGGACACCGGTAACCGCTTCTTGAACGCGCTGGCAGCCAAGATGGAGATCCGCCCGGTGCCATGGGACTACTACCGGCGCTGGTCGATCCCGCTGGTCAAACGCGTGGCCGACCAAGCCTCGACGGGCCTTGCCAAACTGCGGCCGCGCTGGGGCGGCGGGCGTTTCGCCGAGGTGGTTGACCGCCTTGCGGACAGCATCGGTAACGCCCGGCGCGTGCTTGACGAGGCCGAGAGCAACATCGAGCTGTTCAAGCCGTTCATCCACGACAACGCGTGCGTGTTCCGCGCCGACAACATCAGGGCGGTGCGCGACCGCTTACCGGCGAAGGAGCTGGCGCTGCTCCACTGGTCGCCCGAGACGCTGGACATCTACGATTACTGGATGAACGTGCACTTCCCGGGTCTGGAGAAATGGGTCCTGCCCGGGCTCGACGAGACCTACGCGCCCAAGCCCAAGAGCGTGTACAGCTACCGGGACCTGCTCGAGCTGTTCGACACCACGACCAAGCTGCACGCGACCCGCCCCGCGATGCGCATCCGCCGCGGCCGTCGCGAGGAGACCACCAGCTACGAGAACCTGCAAGAACTGGCCACGCGGGTCGGCACGTTCCTGGTCGGCGCTGGCGTGAATCCCGGCGAGCGGGTCATGTTGTTTGCGAAAAACGGGCCCGAGTGGGGCATGGCGTACTTCGGGGTGCTCAAGGCTGGTGGCGTCGTGGTGCCGGTGGCGTACGAGTCGACCGTGGCCGAGCTGGTCAATCTGGCGCGCGCCTCGGGCGCGGCCGGGATTCTGGCTGGCGACGATCTGCTGGACAAGCGCCCGACCCTGGTGCGCGAGCTGCGGGACGCCGGTCTGGCGGCGAAGGCCTGGCCGTTCGAGGAAGTTTTTGCGCTGCAAAGTGAGGCCGTGGAGAGCGAGCAGCGCAAGTCGCTGGTCGCCAAGCACAACGCCGACGCGGTGGCCTCGCTCATCTTCACGTCGGGCACCACCGGCAAGCCCAAGGGCGTGATGCTCACGCACCGGAATTTCACGTTCATGGTGTCGGAGCTGTCGCGGGTGTTCGACTTCGGCCCCAACGACGGCATGTTGAGCGTGTTGCCCCTGCACCACACCTTCGAATTCTCGGCGGGGCTGCTCATGCCGCTCGCGCGCGGTGCCCAGATCACGTATCTGCCCGAGCTATCCGGCGAGGCGATCAGTGCCGCGCTCAAGCGCGGGCACGTCACCGCCATCGTCGGTGTGCCGGCGCTGTGGGATCTGCTGCGCCGGCGGGTGTTCCAGAAATTCGGCGATCGATCGCCCCTGCTGGGGGCAGCCATCAAGGCGCTGGTGGCGGCGAACTTCGAATTGCGATCGAGCACCGGGGTAGACCTGGGCATCTTCCTGTTCCGCCCGATTCACGAGGGTTTCGGTGGTCGCATCCGCTACTTGATAAGCGGCGGGTCGGCGCTGCCGGCCGATGTGCTCAAGACTTTCTACGGTCTGGGTTTCAATTTTTTCGAGGGCTACGGCCTGACCGAGACGGCTCCGGTGTTGACGGTGACATCGCCCAAAAAGGCTCCTGTGCCCGGCTCGGTCGGCAAGCCGCTTCAGGGCGTCGAGGTCAAGATCGACAGCCCCGACGCCGCCGGCGTGGGCGAGGTCATCACCCGCGGTCGCAACCTGATGGGCGGCTACTGGCAAGACGCGCAGGCGACCGCCCTGGCGATTCGTGACGGCTGGTTCCACACCGGCGATCTCGGGCGCTTCGACCAGGACGGCAACCTGTTCCTGGTTGGCCGCTCGAAGGAAATCATCATCGACGCCAACGGGAAGAACGTGTATCCCGACGAGATCGAAGACGCGTACCGCGAGTCGCCTTTCATCAAGGAACTCTCGGTGGTCGGCCTGCCCGACGGCACCGCCGAACACGTGGCGTGCGTGGTGGTGCCCAACCTGGAACACGAGCCGGGCCTGCCGCGCGCCGAGGTCGAAGCCAAGATCAAGGAGCACGTGCGCGCGGTTTCGGCGTCGCTGCCATTCTGGAAGCGGGCCAAGACCATCGAGATATGGACCGAGGATCTGCCGCGGACGGCCACCCGCAAGGTCAAGCGCCGCGAGGTGGTGAGCGAGTTGCAGCGCCGCCTGCGCAAAGACAGCCCGCCGCTGGGCGAGGACGCAGCGCGATCGGCCGAGGCCAGCGAGGGTGTTGCCTGGTTCCTCGATCTGGTCGCGCAGGTCGCGGGCAAGCCGCGCACGGACGTCGGCGCGCGTACCCGCATGGACGCGCTGGGCTTCGACAGCCTGATGTACACCGAGCTAGGCGCAGCGCTGGAGCGAGCGGGCGTGACCCTGCCCGAGAGCGTCGACTTCACCGCGGCGCCGGATGTGGCGACCCTGCACGAGATGGTGACCCGAGGTCGGGCCGCGCCCGCGCACGAGAGCAACTTGCGCCGGCGCGAGATGGGCGCCGTCCTCGGCGAGGGCGATCTGCACGTGCCCGAGTCCCTGGCTCGCGCGGGCAAGCGTGGCCTGGGGGTCGCGCAGCGGGCGTTCTACACCAGGCTCTTGCACACCGATGTCCTTGGTGCCGCGCATATCCCGAAACACACGCATTTCCTGGTGGCGGCCAATCACACGTCGCATCTCGATATGGGCGTGGTCAAGGTGGCGCTGGGGGAGGCTGGCCGCGACCTGGCATCGCTTGCCGCTGCGGACTATTTTTTCGCTAACAAAGCCCGCCGCGCCTACTTCGCCAACTTCACCAACCTGGTGCCGATGGAGCGCGCGGGCTCGATCCGCAAGTCGATGGACACGGCCGAGCGTGTGCTGCGGCGTGGGCTCAGCATGGTGGTCTTTCCCGAAGGTACGCGCTCGGTGTCGGGCGAGATGGCCGACTTCCTGCCGAGCCTGGGCTACCTGGCCTTGCGGGCGCAGGTCGGTATCCTGCCGGCGTACATAGGTGGCGCGTACGAGTCCCTGCCGAAGGGCAAGACCATCCCGCGTACGCGTGAGTTGAAGGTGTCGTTCGGCGCTTTCCTTGCCCGGGATTTTCTCGCCGCCATCACGCACGGGCTTCCCCAGCAAGAGGCCTGGCGTCTGGTCGCGGCGCTCACGCAGCGAATCGTGGAGGGATTGCGCGACGGGCTGCCGCTGTCGCCAGATATCGAGACTGTGCGTGCGGCGTGGACCGGAGCGCAACTGGGACCGATGCCGCTGCGCCCGGCGCGCCGCAAGGCTACTTCATGACCACGCTGGTTACTGGCGCCACGGGGTTCTTGGGTACCCACCTGATGGCCGAACTTGTGCGCCGAGGTGGCGCCAAGGATCTGCGCGTGCTTGCGCAACGGGCCGGCGAGGGCAGGGCGGCCGCGCTCGCCGCGCTGGGCGTCGAGATCGCGACCGGGACCATCACCTCGCGAGACGACGTCGCCCGGGCGCTTGAAGGTGTCAGCCGCGTGTATCACCTGGCGGGATTCGTGTCGCGCAAGCCTGACGACCGGCACCGCATGTTCAGCGTGCACGTCGACGGCACCCGTCTTTTGTGCGAGGCGGCCCGCGTCGCCGGGGTCAAGCGTGTGGTGCTGGCATCGACCAGCGGCACGGTCGCGGTGTCGCGCCGCGAGGACGAATGGCCCGACGAGGGCTCGCCTGCCCCTGTCGACCTGATCGGGCGCTGGGCCTACTACGCCAGCAAGCTGTATCAGGAAGAGGCCGCCCGGCGTGCGTGCGGTGACACCGTGGAACTGGTCACGGTGAGTCCGAGCTTGCTGCTTGGCCCTGGCGACGATCGCTTGTCGTCGACGCGCGACGTGCTCAATTTCCTGGCGGGCGACATCCCCATCGTGCCGGCTGGCGGCCTGAATTTCGTCGACGCTCGCGACGTCGCGGCGGTTCTTCCGGTGGCGATGGACAAGGGGCGGGCGGGCGAGCGCTATCTGCTGGGCGGGTGGAACTGGACCTTTGCCGAGTTCTTCGGCCGCCTCGAACGGTTGACCAAGGTTTCTGGCCCCCGCATCAAGGGCCGTGGCCGCTGGCCGTTGCTAGCGGCGCGCGCACAGGCTGCGCTTTACCGGGGCATGGGTCGCACGCCGCCGGTGGAGCCAGAGAGCGTCGAGATGGCCGAGTGCTTCTGGTACTTCGAGTCGACCAAGGCAGCAACTGAACTTGGGTTCGCCGCCCGTGATGCGACCGACACTTTGCACGACACGGTCACCTATCTGCGCGACCACTTCCTCGGCCGCAAACCCCTGGTCCAGGTGACGGTGAGCGCCGGCTGAGCCCGCATCACAGATCCGGCAACGGGCGCGAGCCCGCTTACACCGTCGGTGGTAGCGTGCGGCCACCATGAGCAGCACCGACGACACGCTCGATAGCGGCGATCCGCGAATTTTCAACATCACCAGCGCGCAGGCGGGCCCACCCGGGGCGTTGCCGCTGCAGCCGGCGGATCTGTTGCAGCGGCCTAGCGGCGATCTATTCGGTTGGACGCAGGACGTAGGCATGGGCTGGAACCCGGCCGAACTGCGCCGGCCCGAGGTGCTGATGCTGTCCACACAAGGAGGCATCCGCGCGCCCGACGGCACTCCCATCGCGCTTGGTTACCACACGGGACACTGGGAGGTCGGTCTGCTCATGCAGGCAGCGGCCGAGGAACTGCGCAAGCTGGCGTGTATCCCGTTCGCGGGCTTCGTCACCGATCCGTGCGATGGCCGCACGCAGGGCACGTCTGGCATGCTCGACAGCCTGCCGTTTCGCAACGATGCGGCCATTGTGTTGCGACGCCTGGTGCGTTCGCTGCCCACGCGAAGGGCGGTCATCGGTGTTGCGACCTGCGACAAGGGCGTGCCTTCGATGATGATGGCGCTGGCCGGCAGCCCCGAGATTCCCACGGTGCTGGTGCCAGGTGGTGTCACCTTGCCGGCCAGCGACGGCGAGGACGCGGGCAAGGCGCAAACCATCGGCGCGCGCTATGCGCACGGACAGATCACGCTCGAACAAGCCGCCGACATTGGCTGCCGCGCGTGTGGCTCGCCGGGCGGTGGCTGCCAGTTCCTGGGGACCGCCGCGACGTCGCAGGTCGTGGCCGAGGCGCTGGGGCTTGCGGTGGTGCACAGCGCGCTCGCGCCGTCGGGGCAACCGATCTGGCTTGATGCCGCTCGTCGCTCGGTGCGCGCCGTGGTCAAGCGACTGGCGCTGACGCTGCCCACGCGCGCCGTGCTGACCGACGCTGCGATCAAGAACGCGATGACGGTGTACGCCGCGTTCGGCGGATCGACGAATCTGCTGCTGCACCTGCCAGCCGTGGCGCACGCTGCGAAGCTGCGCGTGCCGACGGTCGAGGACTGGATCGAAGTGAACCGCAAGGTACCGCGCCTGGTGGACGCGCTGCCGAATGGCCCGCACCCAACCGTGCGGGTGTTCCTGGCGGGCGGCGTGCCCGAGGTGATGCTGCATCTGCGGGAGCTGGGCCTGCTCGACGGCGGTGCCCTGACTGCATCGGGCCAGCCGCTG
>JANPCZ010000043.1:0-8343 GCA_031431215.1 Myxococcales bacterium | reverse complement strand
CCGCGCACAACCCGTACACCGTGGCCGTGCACAGTCCGAGCATCGTCGCGACCGCGCGGACCGACAGCAGGCGCTCATCGTCGGCTCCGTTTTCCAGCAGCACCACAGCAGCAAAATTTTTGCTAAAAGTAGCTGAATGCTGTGGGTTTTGTGATCCGCGGTCGCACACCGGCTCAATATTTTCGCTTGTTTGCAAACCGTTGCTACCCCCTGCGACGCCGGTCGGGCCCTTCCCAAGCTGAATGTCGTCGGTTCGAGACCGATATCCCGCTCAGCGCATCTCGCGGCACTGATTCTTCACGCACGCCGCAGGCCTGGGCGGAACGCACGGGGGAATCAAGCACTGCTTGGCCTTTTCCCAGGCTGTGCACAGCGAGCGCCACTGCCCCTCGAAGAGCGTTGCTTGCCGCGTCGGCAGCACGCTGCCGCAGGCCAGACAGAAACAGTCGTCGATGGTGGAGACCGGGCGGTCGAACAGGCTTAGGGCGCAGTCGCCGTCAGCCTCGCAGCTAACTTCGGACGGCAGCGACAGGATGGCGTCCTGCTGGGCCTGGCGGCACGCCGGTCCGCAGCCCGGTCCGTTCGGTTCGCTGCTTTTGTAGTTCGGTCCGAAGAATCGATCGAGCAGCACCGTCTCGCCTAGGCGCTGGACCACGCGTAGCTGGGTAGGGGTGCCCTGCACCGTGATTTGCTCGAAGAACTGGCCTGTGATCGGCCGGCAGCTCTGGCTGACCGCTTGGCCAGTGGTCGTCGTCATGCACATGGTCTTGGCCAATACATTGGCGCCAAGCGATGCCGAACAGGTGCCGAACGCGGAGTTGTCGCCGTTGGTGGTGCCCGGGAAACGCAACGTGCAACTGGCGACCGCATCGCCGACGGTGACCTCGATGGTGTGCTCGCCCACAGGGAAGCTGCCGTCGCTGGTGCGCAAGGTCAGCGTGAAGCCGTCGAGGCACCCGATCTCGGTACAGTTTTTCCCACCAATGCCCGGCGAGTTCGACGCACCGGGTACGCACGCGGTTGCCGGCGCGACGGCGGCCAGGACGAAAGACAGAACGCGAACTCGTGGGTTGCGGGCGAGCATGATCGGGCCCCGTGGGCTGCCGAGAAGGATCGGGTGCACCCTTGCGTCAGTCAACCGGGCCCGCCCTGGCAGCAGGCGGGCAGCTCGTGCTTGAGCACGGCGATGGCCCGGGTCGCCTTGGCCAGGAAGTCGGGTGTGCTTTCAACAAGGACGCGGCGCGGGTGGCCCGCCCACGCATCGAGGATACGCGCATCAATGGTGGCGGCCTGCTCGGCCGATTCGATCCGCAGGGCGTTGCTGTGGTTGTAGCCCTCGCTGGCAGCGGGCGTGCGCAGGTGGATCACCGCCGCGTATTCGGCGCATTCCGCTTCGCGCGTGGTTGCAAGCGACGCCAGCATTTCGTCGGGCGGGCCGGGCCAGTAGGCCAGGCCGTCGAGCGTGCCCCGGTCGCACAGGAAGATGGCCGCGTCCTGGGCTGCCAGGTGGGCGGTCTCCATCTCACGCTGCACGCGGAAGATCGCCCGCTGCGCGGCCTTGCGCGCCTCGAGCGCGGGCAGCCGAGGGAATCCGCCTCCGAACAGCATGCTGGCCGCTTCGGGCAGGACCACGATGTGGCGGCAGAAGTGCTGGCGGACCATCTCCAGTACGGCGGTCTTGCCCGCGCCCGGGCCGCCGGTCAGCACGATGCGCCGCCGGTCATGCTCCTGGCTGCAGGCGCACCGGATCAAGGACACACTCCGCGGGGATCGACCATCGGCTGCCTCGCTGCGGACATTCGCTGCGTGTAGCAGCAAGGTGCGTACCTGCCGCCTCGGCCGGGAAGCGCGCAGGAGTTGCGCTGGCGCTTGCTGACAACGCAAGTGCTGCGCACGATCGTGGTCACCGGCGGCCAGAAACCCGATCAGCGCGCTGGCGCCGGCCTTGCTGCCTCCGACTCGATGATTGCTCCCGTGTCCCTGCCCAGCCTGACTTTCCTCGGTGGCGCCGGCACCGTCACTGGGTCGAAGTATCTGGTGCGTACCGAACGGTCGAGCGTGCTGCTCGACTGCGGCCTGTTCCAGGGGATCAAGGCGCTTCGGCTGCGCAACTGGGATGCGCCCGACTTCGATCCGGCTGGCCTCGATGCCGTCGTGCTCAGCCACGCCCACCTCGATCACAGCGGCTACTTGCCTGTGTTGGTGCAGCGTGGGTTTCGCGGTCCGATCCACTGCACGCCCGGCACTGCGGATCTGCTGCCTGTGGTGCTGGGCGATTCGGCGCGGCTGCAAGAAGAGGAGGCCGCGCGCGCAAACCGCCGTGGCTACTCGAAGCACCACCCTGCCCTGCCCCTGTACACCACCGCCGATGTCGAGGCGGCGCTGGCGCTGGTGGTGCGCCACTCGTACGGCGAGCCGTTCGCTGCTGCCGGCGATCTGCGAGCGCTGTACCGACGCGCCGGCCACATTCTGGGTGCCGCCACAGTGGAGCTGGTTGTGGCCGGTGCCACGCCGACGCGGCTGGTGTTCTCGGGCGATCTTGGCCGCTGGGACCGGCCGATCCTGCGCGATCCGGATCTGGTGTCCGAGGCCGACATTCTGCTCATCGAATCCACCTACGGCGACCGGCACCATGCCACCGACACGGAGGAGGAGCTCGCCCGCATCATCACCGAGACCGCGCACCGAGGCGGCGCCGTCATCGTGCCCGCGTTCGCCATCGGCCGCACGCAGGAACTGGTATGGACCATCCGCAAGCTGGAGGAAGGCGGCCGCATCCCGCTGGTATCGGTGTACATCGACAGCCCCATGGCCCACGACGTTTCGGCGATCTACTGCCGCCACCCCGAGGACCACGACCTCGATATGGCAACGCTGATGGACGAACGGCGCTGCCCGCTGTGCTGTCGTCAATATCATCTGGTGCGCACCGCCGACGAGTCGCGAGCCCTCAATGGCAAGCAAGGTCCGATGGTGATCATTGCCGGCAGCGGCATGGCGACCGGCGGTCGAGTCCTCTATCACTTGAAGCAGCGTTTGCCCGACTACCGGAACACCGTGCTGCTGGTGGGTTACCAGGCCGAGGGCACGCGCGGCCGGGCGCTGCTGGACGGCGCCGCCACCATCAAGATCCACGGACGCTTCTTGCCGGTGAAGGCCCACGTCGCCAACATCGACGGGCTGTCGGCACACGCAGACCAGAGCGAGATCCTGCGCTGGCTTGGTGGATTCGTCCGCGCACCGCGCCTCACTTACGTCGTTCACGGCGAGGCCGGGTCGGCCGCGGCCCTCGCTGCGGCCATCCGCGAACGCCTGGGCTGGCACGCGGAGGTTGCCGCTGACGGCGCCACCGTACCACTCACACAGTGAACGGCGTGGCGGCGGCGCCGCGGTCGCGGGGCGCGCGGCTAACTGCGGCCGTTTGGCACGAAGGCTTTGCGCCGTTGGCCGCGCTTGGCCAAGGTCCAGCGCTTGGACTCGGCCACCGGGCGCTCGGCGCCTTTTCCTAGCAGGGTCAACAGGTCGGAGGTGGTGATGATGCCGACCAGGCGGCCCTGATCCAGCACCGGCAAGCAGCCTATGACGTTGCCGCGCAAGAGGTTGGCCGCCTCGCGAACCGTCGTTTCGGGGGTGGCGGTGACAACCTTGGTCTCCATCAACTCGCCCACCGTCACGTCGCTGCCGACGTTGCGCAGATCCCGATCCGACACCACGCCGACCACAGCGCCGCCATCGACCACCGGCAGGTGGTGCGACCCGGCTAGCTTCATCTCGGCTCGCGCCACCTCGACCTTGGCATTGGAGCGAACGGTGCGCGGAACCTTCTTGACGATCTCTCGCAATCGCATGGTGATCTCCCTGTGTTGGTTGTGGGTCTTCTGACTATCACCACCCTGCAACTCGGGCGCCACCGCAGAAGGCTCGCGAGGTGCATGACTCGGCTCTGTTCCCTGCAGCCGGGCCCGCGCAGAATCCGCCGCTGCCACGCCACGCCCCGCAGGAAGTGCCGGATTCCGACGACGAGGCTCATGGGTTGTGAATGCGGCACGCGTATGCGGGGGCGCGAGCCGCCAGATCATCTCGCGATCGCTTCACGCCGGCCACCAGATCACCGGCCGCCTCCCGATGCTGGCTCTCTTCGACGCGCGCTTCCGCCAGAGTCCCCGCAGCCAAGACCCGTTGCACATGACCGTCGATCGCCAGATGAATGGCTGCCAAGGTGGCTGACAGGGCCGCGAGATCCGGCGGCCCACCCGGAGCGCCCGTGCACTTCGAAGTCATGTCGTCGATCAGGCGTTCCATTCGACCCAGCCGGCTGCGCACGCTTCCTGCGTCGCCTGAATCAGTTGATTCGAGCCCTTGCAAGGTGGCCAGGTCGCCTGCCGCCAGAGCCTGCCGATGGTGACTGTCGAAGCTGCCGCCCAGGGCTGCCAGTTCGGCGGTGAACTTGTCTAGGTCGATCCACATCGGCTCGACATCATCACCGCAGCCGCGCGCCGCCACGATCGCGCCAGTGACCAGCACAAGCGCGAGCACAATGCGCTTGATGGGCGGACGGAAGGCCTTCATGCCCTGGGACACAGCAACTCCCGTTCCACACCGCCGCCCGTCAGCCGGTGACCCGCAGGACCTCTAGCTCCTGAGCCACGCGCAACCAGGCATCGAGTCGTTCCGCGACCGGGCGCGCGTCGACGTGGTTGGCCGGAACATCGCCGCATGCCAGAGCATCGCCCATGTCCTGATGGCCGCCGTCCCATCGATCCTGCCAGCCGTGGCAAGCCCGGATCTCAGCCGCGCTCAGATCAAGCGTCGGCATGCCGCGGGTGCGCGGCAACGCAGCCACCGTCAGCAGCGCCGGATCGAGGCAGCACGACAGATCGGGTGCCGCATCCATGCGCGGGCCGAAACTTTCGATGCCAAAGCGCGCGCGCAGCGTGGCCAGCACCGAGACGTGATCGAGGGTCGCCGACACCACCGCGCCACGCCGCACCCCCGGTCCAGCAACGATGGCGGGCACGCGAAATCCTAGCTGAGCAAAGTCAGGCACCGGGTCCACGGTGCGCGGTGGCGCGACGTGATCGAAGAAGCCGCCGTGCTCATCGTAGGTGATCACCAACATCATCCGGCGCCACTGCGGACTCTCCTCCAGCGCGCGCACCACGGCGGCCAGGAACGCCTCGCCGAAAACCATCCGGCGCGGCGGGTGCAGATCGGCGATCTGGAAATCCGGATCGATGATCGAGAACTCGGGCAGCGTGCCGTTGCGGGCGTCCTTGAAGAACTCGTCGATGCGCGAAGGCACCAACGCGCCCCGGCCGGATAGCTCGGTGCCCGCGTACGCCATCGAATGCCACGACACCACGCCGGCGAAGTAACACCGGGCGCTGTGGCCGCTCGCCGCCATCGCTTCCCAGACCGTGCGCGTGGGACCCGCGCGCACGATCGGCTGGTTGCTCTTGCGGCCACGCGCCGTGCCCGCGTGCAGATAGAACCGGTTGGGCCAGGTCGGCCCCATCACCGATGCAAACCACCGGTCGCACACCGTGTACCTGTCGGCCAGCGCGTAGTGAATCGGCGCCATCTCGCGATCGTGGTACGTCATCACTTCAGGCCCAAGGTTCGCGGGGCTGGCACGCACGAAGCCGTCGTTGAGGCCGCCGTTCCACGAGCCGTGTGAGCGGGTCCAGCGCGGGCTCATGTCGGTGGCGACAATGTCGCTGGTGCGCCGTCGCAGGGGAACCGGCCGTCCTTGCAGGTCGAAGTTGGCCTCGTCGCCCCGCAAGCCGTCCACCTGCTCACGCCCGGGGTAGTCCCGATCCATCGCCAGCGCGCCCAGCAGGTGATCGAACGAGCGATTCTCCATCATCACGACGACGATGTTGTCGATGCCGGCCAGCGCTCGACTCGCGTCGGCATCGCGCGAGACACCCGGCGCGGGATTGCCAAGATAGTTCGGTCCCGGATCACAAGCGCCGGCCGCCAGCACGCCAAGGCCGGCGCCAAGCTGCTTGAGAACCAGGCGGCGGTCAAAGTCGACCCCGGCGTCCGCGAGCTGCTTACGAAGGTGTTTCAAGGTGCACGCGCCGGCTGACAAGTCTGGGCGGCGTTCGGGCCGCGCGCCACGGTGGCTTGACGTTTTCGATCGTGAAGAGCGAAGAACCTGCGCACGAAATGCAGCACCCCCGACAAGATTGCGCGATCGGGAGCAACTGCTACCCGGGCGCCGGTGGTCGCGCCTGGATCAGGTCTTGCGTTGACGCCCGAGCGTGCTGCCGTCGCTCGCCGCGCTCCTGCTCGCCGGTGAGCTGATGGTGGTGCCGACGCCCGATGCTGAAGTGGCGCCACCGCCGCCCGAACCACAGGCCCACTACGCCCGCGCGGCGCTTGAGACTCTGGCCGGACTGGGACTTGCGACCGTCTGGTACTGGTCGGCCAAGGATCTGAACTCGCGCGACTGGGATCTGTACTGGGGATGGGGCACGCTGAAAAGCAAGATCATCGGCGAGCAGACCGCCTTCGACGTCAATGACTTCTCGACCAACGCCTACAGCCACCCACGCTCGGGATTGATGCTTCACACGGTCGGGCGTAGCAACGGCCTCGGGGTGGGCGAGTCCGTCGTGCTCAACGCCATCTCGACCTGGATATGGGAGGCTTTGATCGAGTTCCGCGAGAAGATATCGCTCAACGATCTGCTGGTGAACCCGGGCGCTGGGTTGTCCTTGGGTGAGTCGGTGTTCCAGCTCGGCTTGTTCTTCCGGCGCGGGGCCGACAATCACGCCAACCGCACGCTGGGCACCGCGCTTGCGCCGCTGCTCGCCCTCAACGACCGCTTCGACGGCGCGCGCCCGCGCCGCGATATCGCCGACGACATGGGTTTCTCGCGCGAGGTGTGGCACCGGTTCGAGCTAGCGCTGGGCGTGGGCTTGCCTTCCGACAGCCAGCGCCGGATGGAGGTCAACCTGGGCGTCGACACCCAGCTTGTGACCATCCCAGGTTACGAGCGCCCCGGCAGCGCAACCATACGCGCACGCGCGGGCAGCCTGTCGTCGCTGCGAGGCGGCCTGTCGATCTCGTCCGGGCTATCGCACACCGACATCCTGACCAGGGTGCTGCTAGCCGGAATCTACCGGCGCAATTTCACCCGGGACGACGACGGACGGACACGCGGCACCGGTCTGCTCCTTGGCCTGGCCAACGCCTTCGATTTCCAGACCCATGTGCGGCCAGCGTTCCGGCAGGACCTGCTCGCCAACCTGAACTTGATCGGACCACTGGTCGAGTTCACGGCCCGCCGTGGCGACTTCCGCGTGCGTGCCAGCGCCGAGGGCTATGTCGACTTCGCCCTGGTTCATGCGCAAGCGCTCGACGCGCTATTGGCGTCAGGGGCCCCGCTCACCGGAATCAAGACCTCATTGAGCTGGTATGGCTACTACTTCGCGCGTGGGCTGTCCGCGCGCGCGCATGTATGGGCCTGGTTTCGGCAATGGGACGGTGGGGTTCTGGGGTTGGGCGATCTGTTCGACTCGATCGAGGGCCTGGACCGCCACCAGAATGAAGTGATCGACGATTTCAACCTGATCGATCGACGACTGGCGGTGCGCGCCTGGCTCGGGTACCAGCCGCACGAGTCGCAGATCCGCCTGTCCGCGTCCGTGGACCGGCTGCGGCGCTCCGGCGCCATCCCGGCCAAGGATCTATCGTCGGTGACCAACGAGAACCGCGTGCTCGGCGATGTGAGTTTCGTATTCTGACAGGGAAGCCGCGGCGGGTTCAAAACCGCCGGTCGACACCCACGACCATGGTCGGTCCGTAGGCCCAGTCGGCGGAACCGCAGCTGGGATCGTCGTCGTAGCCGCACGACAGGCGGTGCATCACCCAGCCCATGCCGAAACCGGTGCGCACCGCCCAGGAACCCGGTCCGCCCTGCCCGCGCAGACGAACCTTGAGACCCACGGTGGCGAGGAACCACAGATCGGGGCCAAACCCGCTTTCCACCACGACCGCAGCTCGAGCCGCCACCGGTACCTCGATGAGCGTGAGGATCTGTGAGAAGCCGAATGCGGTCCGGTGCGTGTAGCGATTGCGAAACTCGGCGTAGCCGTAGCTCAGTGACAGCTTGAGACCGTCGAGCGCGCCCAGCCGCAAGCTGGTCGACAGGGCAAACCCGGCATCGTCCCGGCTCGCCAAGTGGGCTCCCACCGCGCCGCCGATCTCGAACAGATCCATCGCCCACGCGACCTGCACCAGCGCGTACCCGATCGCGGTCGCACCCTCGCGTTGCGCCGCTACGGCGACCGGCAACATCGAGACGCCAACCTTGAGCGGCGCGCGGAAATAGTG
>JANPCZ010000042.1:0-1937 GCA_031431215.1 Myxococcales bacterium | reverse complement strand
CCCAGACCGGCGACCACAAGCAGAGCGCGTCTCAGCATGCGAGGCTCCTTGGAGAAGGTGGGCTAGAGGGTAGACCGAGCCCAGGTTTGGCCGCAGGATTTTTTCTTTTGACGCATGTCCGTACACGTGGCGGAACCTGTTACACCGGGCTCGCAACCGGACCCGCTTGGTGCCTTACCTGAATGCTTCCACGGTAAGGCGCCCGGTGCTAGGTTCAACTCATGGCTGCCATCACTCTGACCGCGAAGCGCCAGGCGACCTTTTCCCGCGCTCTATGCGAGGAGCTCGCAATCGGTCCCGGCGACGAATTATTGGTCGAACGCCGACTACTCGACGGCGAGACTGTCTGGATCTTGCGCCCCAAGAAGGTCGACTGGGCCTGGATCGGCAGCGTGCCGGTTCGCGAGGGCGTTTCTCACGACATGGATGACGTCCGCGCCTCTATCGGACGGGGCCGAGCAAGCGACCGGCGGTGAGCCTCGGACTCGACACGTCGGTGATCTTGCGCCTGCTGACCGGCCAGCCAGCAGCGGAATCCCGGGTAGCGCGCGAGCGCCTGGAGCGAGCTCATCTGGAAGGCGAGCCGGTGACAGTCACCGATCTGGTTCTGGCCGAGGCGTACTTCGCGCTTTGCCACCACTACGCTGTGGCCCGGGACCAGGCGCGCGAACGCCTGGCCGCGATGGCGAGTTCGGGAGCCCTCACGGTCGTACCTCCGGGCGCCGTGGACGCGCTCGCAAAAGCCACGGGGGCCGGCCTCGTGGATCGCCTGATTCACGCGCGACACCGTGCGGCGGGCCTGCTGACTGTCACGTTCGATCGCAAGATGGGCGCTCTGGACGGGGCCGTGCGCCTCGGCCGGCGCTGACAGTCGCTACCGCAACTTGATCCGGAACCGTGTGACCCCGTTGTAGATTGCGCGCATGACTTCGGGCCTGCGTGTGCTCCTGCTGACACCGCCGATGGTGCAGCCCAACACGCCCTACCCGGCGACGCCGTACCTGACGGGGTTTCTGCGTGCGCACGGGTCGCACCTGGGGTTGCACGTCGCGCAGGCGGATCCGGCGATCGAGCTGTTCCTGCGGCTCTATTCGCGCTCCGGGATCGAGAAGATCGCTGCGACGCTGCGGCACCGCGTGGGCGGGACAGCCAAGCGCGCGAAGCGGAGCGCGCCACCACCATCGATCGCGCACCTGCTCGCGCACGTGGACCGCTACGCCGAGACCGTCGAGCCGGTCATTGCATTCTTGCAGGGCCGCGACCCCAGCCTGGCCCTGCGTATTGTCGGGCGCGACTTCCTGCCCGAGGGCCCGCGCTTCGATGCCGTCGCGGCGGCGGCACCGGCCGATGATCCCGATGAGACCCTGGCGTGGGCCTTCGGTGCCCTCGGCACTGCCGATCGCGCGCGCTACCTGGCCAGCCTGTACGTCGACGATCTGGCCGACGTCATTCGCGACGGCATCGATCCGCGTTTCGAGTTGTCACGCTACGCCGAGCGCCTGGCGGAGAGCGCGCCCAGCTTCGATCCGCTGCTGGCGGCGTTGCGCGCGCCGCCCACCCTGGTCGACGAGTTGCTCGACGAAATTTCGCGCGAGCTCCTCGCGAGCCACCGGCCCGACGTGGTCGGCCTGACGGCGCCGTTTCCCGGCAATGTCTACGGCGCGTTTCGCATCGCCGCCTCGATCCGGGCCGCGGCGCCCGCGACGCGCATCGTGCTGGGCGGCGGCTACGTCAACACCGAGTTGCGCGATCTGAAGGATGCCCGGGTGTTCGACTTCGTCGACTTCATCACGCTCGACGACGGCGAGCGGCCACTGCTGGCCTTGCTTGAGCACCTCACGGCGCCGGGCGATGCGGGCAAGCCGCTGTTTCGCACGTTCGTGCGCGAACGCGACCAGGTTGTCTTCAAGACCGACGCGCGCCTGCACGACATTCCT
>JANPCZ010000041.1:0-41377 GCA_031431215.1 Myxococcales bacterium | reverse complement strand
CGGCGAGATCGAGGTCTTGCCGAGGACAAGAGCAAGCTGTCGGCCCGGCCGAGCGTGCAGGACGACGAAGTCGCCGTGTCGATCGACAGCCGTCGCGACGGTACGCGCTCGGGGTTCCACTTCGTCGTCAACGTGTCGGGTGTGCTGTCAGACGGGTTGCTCTACGACGACGTATCGCTCGACCCATCCTGGGACGAGAACTGGGAGGCGGCCACTGCCCGCACCGATACCGGTTGGTCGGCGGAACTGCGCATCCCGCTGCGGGTGCTGCGCTTCGAGTCGCGGGCCGACCAGCAGTTCGGCTTCAATGTGCGGCGGTCGATAGCCGGGCGCCAGGAAATCGACGAATGGGCTTTCGTGCCGCGCAACGAGGCTGGTTTCGTGTCGCGTTTCGGCCTGCTGACCAACCTACAAGGGGTGCGACCACCGCATGCGGCGTTCGAGCTGCGTCCGTTCGCGCTGGCCAAGATCGGGCGGCAAGACCGGGCGCTTGGGCCCCTCCGGGGCAGCAGTGGGCCGGCGACCTTCGCGCGGCGTTGGGATGCCGGCGGCAGCGACGTCGTGGGCATCGCCGGTTCGGTGGGTGCGGACGCGCGCTGGCACGTCACGCGCGACGTGACTCTGGACGGTGCCTTCAACCCCGACTTCGGCCAGGTCGAGGCTGATCAGGTGGTGCTGAACCTGTCGACCATCGAGACGTTCCTGCCGGAAAAACGCCCGTTCTTTCTCGAAGGACTGGATACCTTCGCGACCTCGGCGAAGCTGGTCTACACCCGCCGGATCGGCCGTGTGCCGTCGTCGCTCCCCCTCGGCGCCGGCGAGAAGGCGCTCGAGGGCGCTGGCCCGTCGGCGATCCCGGGGGCGCTCAAGCTGGTCGGACGCCTCGGCGATCGCACGAGCTTCGGTGCCATGTCCGCTGTGGTCTCGCCCAATCATGTGTCGATTCTCGATGCGGCGGGCATCGAGCGGCGGCGTCTCGTGGATCCACTGACCAGCTTCAACGTCTTGCGTGTGCGGCGGTCCGGGGCGGGCAACGGGCACATCGGCGCGATGGTCACGGCGGTCAACCGCTTCGAGCAGCGGAACTCGTACCCGCGCACTCCCAACGGTGAGGTCGCTTGCCCGGGGCAGACCGGCGCGCGCGATCAGAAAGGCTGCTTCAACGACGCCTACGTGGCCATGATCGATGGCCGCTGGCGCAGCCCGGGCGGCGATTACGCTTTTCTCGGGCAAGGCGGCTCGTCGCTGCTGGTGGGCGGACCGCCGCGGCCGCAGCGCGACGGCCACGTGATCACACCCGGCCGGCCAGGGTGGGGTACCGGCGGACGCTTCGCCAAGGAAGGTGGGCAGCGCTGGCTATGGGCAGCGTCCGGGGCGGTCACCGGAAACACGCTCGACTACAACGACATGGGCTACCAGCCGCGCCAGAACTACGCTCAGGCCTTCCTCGATGTCTCGTACCTCACGCGCAAGGCCTGGTGGCTCACGCAGGAAACCGCGTCCAACCTCGAGATCAGGCACCTGCGCAATCTGCAAGGCCTCGTGCTGGCGAATCTCTACCAGGTCAATACCTCATGGCTGTTCGCGAATCATTGGCGGACCTTCGTTGAATTCCGCTACCGAGCACCCTTCTTCGATGATCGTGAGGTGGGTGACGGCACGGCGCTGCAGCACGCGGGACTGTGGGGCGTGGAGGCGAAGCTGCGCGCAGATCCGCGGCGTGTGTTGTCCGGGTCCGTGTTTTTGAACGCGGAGAAACTGTCCAGGGGCACCAGGTTTGAGCTCGAGGGCAGCCTGGTGTTGCGGCCGGTGCCGCGTGTGGATGTCGAGCTTATCCCCGAGTTGTTGTACGCATCGGGCGAGCCGCGCTACGTTTCCGGCGGTGACACCGACCGTCTGTTGTTCGGACGTCTCGGCGCCACGCAGCTGGGCGGGACGTTGCGGGCCACGCTGACGTTCACGCCCCGGCTGACGTTGCAAACCTACGCGCAGCTGTTTCTGGCGCGCGGGCACTACCGCGAATTGACGACCTTTGATCGTCCGATCGGCACGCGTCCGGCTGTGCACCTGTCCGAGCTGGTGCCCGCCGCGGCCGGCCCGGCCGACAATCCCGATTTCCAGCGCGCCAGCATCAACGTCAGCGTGGTGCTGCGCTGGGAGTACCGGCTTGGGTCGGTGCTTTACGTCGTCTACACGCGCTCGCAGATCCCGCAGATTGAACTTGGCCGCGACGAGATCCCTCGCCTCGACTTCGCAGCGCTGCCGCGTGCTCCGGCGGCGGATGTCTTTCTGGTCAAGCTCGGCTGGTGGTGGGGCTGACTCGCGTCAGGTCTCGCGCTTCGCCAGGTAGTCGGCCACGATTCCTTCGCGGAGCGCCAGGTCGCATATCGTCGCCTCGCTGGCTCCCAGTTCTTCTAGCAGCGTGCGGAGGATGATTGCGCCCACCAGGATGGTATCGGCCCGGCGCGCTTCGACGCCGGGCAGCGCACCGCGCTCGGCGACAGTCATGCCCGCAAGCTTGTGTTCGATTGCGTGCAGTGCCGACAACGTCAGCCGTTGCGCGGGGCTCCTCGGGCTTTCGGCATGGGCCAGCTTGGCCAGGGCCTGGGCGGTTCCCGATGACAGCGCCACGAAGTCGTACCCCGTTTTCCGCACCGCCGCTGCTGTGCTCCTCAGGATGTTGCGAACATCCAACGACAAGGCCTCTCGTTCGGCAACGTTCGGCTGCTCGGAAGCGGTCCATCGGTCCCGCATCCGCAGCACCCCGATCTTGAGCGAGTCCTCAAGGTGTCGTTCTGCTTGGTCGGCGACGATGGCCTCCATCGAGCCGCCTCCGAGATCGAACAGCGCCACCCGGCGCCCCGCCAGGTCCAGCGCGCCGCGCGCACCCTCGAAGATGAGCCGCGCTTCCTCGATCCCATCTATCACCCGGATGGCGACACCGGCGTGCTCCGCGGCGGCCCGCACGAACTCGGGGCCGTTGTGTGCCTCTCGAACGGCGCTGGTAGCGACCGCGACCAGCGCTTCGATGCCGTGCGACTCGGCGATCAGCCGCAACGACCGCAGCGCATCGATGCCTCGGCCGAAAGCGACTGCCGGAATCGAGCCGTCGACGAGCGTCGAGGCTCCCAGCCGCACCATCTCCTTGGCCCTTGCCAGGACGGTCATCCGTCCCCTCGGGTCCACCTCGACCACGATGAGGTGGAACGAGTTCGACCCCACGTCCAGCGCACCCATCCGCACAACCCCACCCGCATCAACCGATTCTTCCTGCTGATTCAACTGACAATTCATCATCTTTGGTTTTTTCGTCCTTCTCTTGTTGTTTTTCGAAAGGGTAGCCTCGCTTTGCTATGGGTCGAGCGACGATCCCGTGACAATCCCGTGTGGTCGGTGGCCTTGCTTGGAGTTGCCGCTGCCAGCATCACCGTTTCATTTGGTGTCCGTCGCACCGCTTTTCTTTTTGCCGTCCTTGGCGGCTTTGCCCGCCTCGGCTGCCTTCTTCTTCTCGCGCTCGTTGATGCGCTTCAGGGCTGCGTCGGCGTCCTTCTCCGCTTGCTTCTCGCGCTTGGCCTCGCAGCCGACCGGCTCGCACTCGCCGGGACACACGCACTTGCCCTTTTTGGCGCACTGGCAAGCCCCTGTGTCGTCCCGAAAGCAGCCACAGGCGTTCGGCGGATCGGCGGCGACAGCCGACCCGGGAGCTGCCAGTCCCAGGAAGAAGCCCACACAGACCGAAAAAAGTAACGCGCGCATGACGGCCTCCTTTTCGCGAGAAGCGGACCAATCCGAACCGGGCCGATACTACTACAGCGCAAGGACGCGGAGAGCCCGCGGGGTCAACGCGGCGACACGGGCAGGACGGTCAGCTTGAGGTCTGACCGGGCTTCCCCAACCGGGAACACGAAGTACGCTGATCCGGCAACCGCCTCGACCATGGCGGGCATGATAACTACGGGCCCAATGCAGCCTGACGTGGCGGCGTCGGCCCCGCCCACCGTGTAGTTGCCCGGATCGAGAACAGCGCGCTCGTTGTTGAGACCGTCGCCTCCTCCCAGACACCCGCGGCCGGCTAGTGACCAGCTCCAGAAGAATTCGGTGCTGGAGATGGTCTGTTTGATCCCCTGAATGATGGTCTTTCCAGCGGCTGGTGCGAGAAACGCAGCTCGGTCGTCGAAGTTCGACCAGGACAGACGATCCGCCGGGGCGGGCGGGCGCATCCCTGGCGCGAAGGTGTCATGTAAGAAGTAGGTGTAACGAGTTCCTGTAGCCGAGTTCACGAGGATGGTCCGGTCGGCGCTGGCCGGCACCATGGCGGGATCGCCCCCGGGTGCGGTGATCACGACGCGGGTGTCGCCAAACCCCGCCAGCGGAACCGGCAGATGTTCGGTTGCGGCACCGTAGGCCAGATTGGCCGTCAGCCGTCGCCAGGCGTCTACCTTGACGTGCAGATCGATGGCGCTCTTGACACCGCCTGGGCCAAACACGTTCACGAATCGGATTTCGGCCATACCGCGCGTCGGGATGGTGATGCGAAGGTCGAAGCCGACAGCGTCGCGACCAGCGTCGGTAGTTTCACCGCCACCACCACCACCACCGCCACCGCCATCGTCACTACCAGCACCGCCGCCCCCACATCCGATGAGCATCGAGCAAGCGATCAATGCTGCCTGGCACCAGTCAAAGGGTCGGTCGGTGGTCATGGGCGGCGAACCTTATCATGGCTGCAGCGTCACGCCGATGCGTCTCACGTCTCTTGCAGTCGTTCCAGCAACGCGCGCAGAGCATCGACCGTGGTGAACACCCCGGCAACCTTGTCGTTGTCCATGATCACGGCCGAGCCAAGCTTGCGGTCGATCATGGTTTCGATCACCTGGGCGACCGGCGTCTCCGGGGTCGCCGTGTAGACGCTCTCGACCATGGCCTCTTCGACGCGCACGTCGGTGGGGTTGACCCCGGGCAGGGTTTCGACCAGGAACAGATCGCGCTCGGACAGCAGGCCGACGATCTGGCCACCCTCCAGCACCGGCAGGTGGCGCACGTCGTGTTCACGCATCAGGCGGCGCGCTGTCGACAGGCTTTGGCTGCGCGCGATGGTGTGCGGGGTCGGCGTCATGTACTGGCGAATGGTGGGGAATTCGCGGGTGCGGGGGCGCTTCTGGAGGGCGTCGCTCATGTCCGCTGACGGTGCAAGGCCGCGGCCAGAGCGGCCCGGTTGGATTCCGCTTCGCCGGCGCCCACTGAGCCTGCAGTTGTTTCGCCCCAGGGCTTCGAGAGCGCGCAATCTGCGCGAAATCGCCGGGTCCTTCGGGCCGCCAGGCTGGCACGCTCGCTGCTTCACCGCTCACGAGCGTGCTAAGTAGCGGTGTCGTGCCGGCCGTATCCTTTCTGGATGACCTGAAGCAGTACGTGGGCTTCACGTCCGCGTCGAGCGCAACCTTGCGCGCGTTGCACCCGACCGCCAGCCCCCACTTCATTGCCATCGTCGACGATTTCTATGCCGTGATCGAGGCGCACCCGGGGGCCCGGGCGGCCATCACCGGCGGCACCGCGCAGATCGAACGCCTGAAGAAAACCCTGGTCGAGTGGCTTGGCGAGTTGCTACTCGGGCCGCACGACCAAGCGTACCTCGAAAGGCGAGCGCGCATCGGCCGCGTGCACGTCCGCATCGAACTGCCCCAGGAGTACATGTTCACCGCGATGGATCGCATCCGGCTGCGCCTCCACGACATCGCCATCCGCGCGCTTGCCCATGATGCCGCGGCCCTGTCGGCGACGACCTCGGCCCTCCACCAGATCCTCGACATCGAGCTCGCGATCATGCTGGAGACCTACCGGGAGGATCTGCTGGCCAAGAACAGCGCCGCCGAGCGTCTGGCTACCATCGGGCAGTTCGCGGCTGGGATCGGTCACGAGTTGCGCAACCCGCTGGGCGTGATCGAGTCGTCGCAGTACCTGCTGCGCACCCACCTGGCCGAGGCGGGCCCGCCTGGTGAGAAGGTGCAGCGCCACCTCGATCGCATCGAGGCCGAGGTCAAGCGATCGACCAAGATCATCGCAGATCTGCAGGACCTGGCGCGCAGCCGGCCGCCGACCCGCCGCGCGCTCGATGTGGGGAACCTGGTCGAGGCCTCGCGGGCCGCGGCCCTGCTGCCCGCCACCGTCGTCGTCGATATCCAGATGCCCGACGCACAGCGCGTGGTTGCCGATTTCGATCAGATGGTCCGCGTGCTGTCGAACCTGTTCATCAACGCGAGCCAGGCGATGGACGGCCGGGGCGAGATACATGTGGCTGCGGTCCGTGACGGCGCCGCCACGCGCATCCGCGTGAGAGATACCGGCCCCGGCGTGCCCAGCGACCTGCGCTTGCGAATCTTCGAAGCGCTGTTCACCACCAAGGCCCAGGGCACCGGGCTCGGCCTGGCGCTGGCGCGCCGGATTGCCGAAGGCCATGGCGGTACGCTGGAACTTGAGCCGTCCGAGGTCGGCGCGGGTTTCGTGTTGACCATCCCCGATGCCGGGCCGGCGAGGGGCCCGCTGTCGTGAGCACGCCCCGTGGCGTGCTCATCGTCGACGACAACGACGCGCTTGCAGAGAACACGGCCGAGATCCTGATGGGCGGGGGCCTGGGCGTCCGGATCGAGAGGGCCGCCACCGGTCGTGAGGCCCTCGCACGCTTGGGCTCTGGTTCGTTCGATCTGGCACTGGTTGACGTGCGCCTGCCTGACGTCGACGGCACCAATCTGCTAACCGATATGCGCGCGGCTTCCCCGGGCACCGTGGCCGTCATGATCACGGGCGACGCCACCATGGAGAGCGCCATCGCCGCCGTTCGAAATGGCGCATTCGCCTACATCCTGAAGCCGTTCGCGGTCGCGGATCTGCTCGACACCGCCCGCCGCGCGCTGGCGCAGGTGGCGCTCGAACGCGAGCGCGCGCGGCTGCAGCACGAGCTAGAGCTGTCCGAACGCAAGCACCGCGAGGTGGTCGAGGCCATGCCGGCCTTTATCCTGGCGCTCGACGCCGAGGGGCGGATCGCCCTGTGGAATCGACGGCTCGAAGAGGTCACCGGCTCGTCGCGCGCCGACATGATCGGCCAGCCGGGTGTTGACCTCGTCAAGGGCGACGCTGCGGTTCACCGGCTGCCCATCAAGAACCAGGGCGAACGTCTGGTGCGCTGGGAGCGCGCCGAGGTGGCGCTACCCGCCGGCGCTGGCACGTGGACTTACGCCGTGGGCATCGACGTGACCAGCGAGCAGGACATGCTGCGCCGCACCCTGCGCGCAGAACGGCTGGCTGCGGTGGGCACGCTGGCGGCGGGCCTGGCTCACGAGGTTCGCAACCCGCTCAATTCCGCCAAGCTGCAGCTGGCGGTGCTGGTACGGCGGCTCGAGCGCGGCGAGGCCACCGCCGCGTCGCTGCGCCCGGTCGCCGAACTGGTCGAACAGGAGATCTCCCGCCTTGAGCGTCTGGTCAACGACTTCCTGGCGTTCGTGCAGCCGCGACCGCTCGATCTCAAACCCATGGCCCTGGCCGAGTTGTGTCGGAGCGTGCTGGCCTTCGTCGAGCCCGAGGCCAGCGCCGGCCGAGTCGCGCTCGCCGCCGAGCTCGACGAGAATCTCCCCGGCCTGTCGGCCGATCCCGAGCGACTCAAGCAGGTGTTGCTCAACCTGGTTCGCAACGCCATGGAGGCCATGCCCGACGGCGGCACTTTGACCCTGCGCGCCCGCAAGTCCGACGGCCACGCCGAGATCGATGTCGAGGACACCGGGGAGGGCTTCGCCGACGAGGCTCCCGTGTTCGACGCGTTCTTCACCACAAAGCCGCAGGGCACCGGCCTCGGCCTGACCATCGTCCATCGCATTGTTGCCGACCACGGCGGCACCATCCGGGTTCGTTCGCGGCCAGGCTGCACCTGCTTCACCATCTTCCTGCCCGTCGCGAGCAGCGCCAAGCCGGGTTGAATCAGCCTCGTTCGGGCGAGGTCTCGTCGGGCTCGGGCTCGACCGGCTTGGCGCCGCCGCCGCCGATTTTGGCATTCTCGTACTCGTGCATTTTGTATTGGATCTTCCGCACGCTGATACCCAGCATCTCGGCCGCCTTGCTGGTCGAGCCGCCAGTAGCTTCCAGCGCTTTCAGGATCGCGTAGCGCTCGATCTCGTCCAGCGTCGAGCCGGGAATGCGAATGCCATTTTCGCTCTTGTCAATCACCAGATGCGGCGGCAGTTCAGCGGCGGTTATCTGGTTGCCGTTGCACAACACGACGGCGCGTTCGATCACATTCTCCAGCTCGCGCACGTTGCCCGGCCAGCGGTAGCCCGACAGGCGCGCCAGCGCGTCGTCGGAGAAGGTCGCGATGGTCTTGCCGTTCTCGCTCGCGTACTTCTTCAGGAAGTGCATGGCGAGCAGCGGCACGTCCGACTCGCGCTCGCGCAGCGCCGGCATCTCCATGTTGATGACGTTGAGGCGGTAGTAGAGATCCTCGCGAAAGCGCCCGGTCGCCACCGCGGCCTTGAGATCGCGGTTGCTGGCCGCAAGCACCCGCACATCGACGCGCACGGTGTCGTTGCCACCGACGCGCTCGAACTCGTGCTCTTGCAGAAAGCGCAGCAGCTTGACCTGTACCGAGGGCGAGATTTCCCCGATCTCGTCCAGAAACAGGGTGCCGCCGTTGGCCTGGAAGAAGCGGCCCTCGCGCCGGCCGACCGCACCGGTGAACGAGCCGCGCTCGTGGCCGAACAGCTCGCTTTCCAGCAGAGTCTCGGCCAGTGCCGCACAATGCAGCTTGATGAAAGGACCCCGGGCGCGGGGGCTGCGCTCATGGATGGCGGCGGCGATCAATTCCTTGCCGGTACCCGACTCGCCGGTGATGAGGACGCTGGCGCGCGAGGTGGCGACCTGCGCGACGGTCTTGAAGATGTCCTGCATGGCCGGTGAGCTGCCGATGATGTTGGGTAGGCCGTAGCGCTCCGACAGCCGCGCGCGCAGGTGGCTGGCCTCGCGGCGCAAGCGTTGCCGATCCATCTCGCGCGCCAGCACCAGCGACAGCTCGGCCATGTTGAGCGGCTTCGTGATGTAGTCGGCAGCGCCCTCGCGCATCGCCGCCACTGCGGTCTCGACCGCGCCGAACGCCGTCATCACTAGCACCACGACGCCCTCGTCCGCGGCGCGGACCTTCTTGAGCAGCTCGACCCCGTCCATGCCCGGCATCTTGAGATCGGTGAGAATGATGTCGGGGCCGAAGTCGGGCAGCTTGCCCAGGGCCTTGAAGCCGTCAGCCGCGGTCTCGACGGCGTAGCCTTCCTCGCGCAGTAGCTCGGCGAGCGCCGTGCGGGCGTTGGCCTCGTCGTCGACCACGAGAACCCGTCCCCTTTGTATTTGACCGATGGACATGTGCTTTGGCCCGAGGCTATTTGCAAGTCGTGCGCCGCCAGTGATGGCCAGAAAGGTCGCGGCTTTCGCGATGGCCTCGCCGAAGACGCGCGCAACCCCTGCGCGATCACGACAGCATGGCGCAGGTATTGCGCGATTTCCAGCGCGCTGGGGCCCGCGGTCAGGGCGGCGGGGGCGGTGGCGGCTCGGCCTTCTTGTCGACCACGCCGGCTCGGGCGCGCGCCTCAGCGTCACGGCGGTCGCGCTCCTCGCGGCGCCTGCGCGCCTCCTCCATTCCGAAGCGCTGCTCGACCGCCTCTGGGCTGCTGTCCTTGTCGATCCCGGGCATGTCGGCAAGCTTCTCGGTGCGGCTGTCTTTGATCCGCTGGTTGGCCGCTGGAACGGCAGCGGGCTTCAAGGCTTTGCCGGCGCAGCCTGAAGCGAGGGCCAGCGTAAGCAGCGTTGCGGCGAGTGGAGTACGCATGGGTTGTTGCCAGGTTGACTAGCAAGGAACTCGCCGCGATGTCGATCGGCGAGTCGGCGTCGTGGGCCGCGCATCGCCTTCGTGGCGAAGCAGGCGCTGCGCATGGGTTGCGCGATCCCTCCGCTAGCGAGCCAGTTGAGCGATGGCATCCGCCTTGCTGCCCCATGCGCAAGATGAGCGAGATGGCATGCAGGATCTTCGCGCGATCAACCACGCTGGTGGCACTGACGCTGGTGCTCGCGACGCCCGCCGTCGCCGGAGACGGCGCCGGACAGAAGGTGTTCGTCGATCAGAAATGCAACCAGTGCCACACGATCAAGGATCTCAAGATCGGCCTGGTCGGCGTGCCCGAGGGCAATCCAACCGACCTGTCGGCAGCCGGCACGTTGCACGCCGGTGACTGGATGAAGGCGTTCCTGCTCAAGAAGGAAGTGCTCAACGGCCAGAAGCACAAGCGCAAGTTCCTGGGCCCCGACAGCGAGCTGTCGGCGCTGGTCACCTGGCTTGGTTCTCTCAAGGGCGTCAAGTAGGCGCGTCGAGATGACCGCGCGATGATGTCGCACTTGCTGGTCCTGGTTGCGCTTGCCCTGGCGGCGGCGGTGGCGCTCTACGTGTTGTTCGGCGCGCGCCACTTGTCAGCTTCGCGCGCAGGGCGGATCCTGATCCTCATCGGGTTGTGCCTGTTGCCCGTGGGCGCTGGTGCGCTGGGCGTCAGCCACGATCTCGGGCGCTCGACCGAGACGAGGTTCTGTCTGTCGTGCCATGAGATGCGGCCTTACGGTCAGAGCCTGCTCATCGATGACAACGAGCCGGTGCCCGCGGTCCACTACCAGAAGCGCCTGGTTGACCGCGACACTGCCTGCTACACGTGCCACCGCGATTACGCTTTGTTCGGCGACGTGAGCACGAAGCTGTCGGGGCTGCGCCACGTCTGGGCGCACTTCGCCGGCGGCCCGCCCGCGGCCATCAAGTTGTACCGCCCGTACCCCAACGCAAGCTGCCTGCACTGCCACGCGGGCGCACGCGGCTACGAGACCTCCAAGCACCACGCCACCGCCGAGGTGAACCTGCTCGATCTGCAGGCGGGCAAGCTTTCGTGCCTGGCCAAGGGATGTCATGCGGTCACGCACGACATCGCCAGTCTCGCGGACGCCGATCTGTGGAAGCACGTGGAGCTACCGAAATGAGTGACCCGCAGTTGGTGACACCGGCCGACGCCCGCTGGCTTCGCACCGCCGCGGCGTGTGTGCTGGCCGGCCTGGTGGTGGAAGTGATCTCGGTGGTCGCCACCACGCCGGTCACGTTCCTGTTGTTCCTGGGACTCGGCTTGCCGTTGCTGGGCGCCGGCGGGTTGATCTTCCTTTTGAACCTGTGGCGAGTCCTGGTCCGTCGAGGTGCCCTGTGAATTTGCCCCTCGTGCGCGGACGCTTCGCGGGCGCGGCCCTGTTTGTGCTCGTGCTGGCCGCCGCCGGTGCGGTCGCCGCGTTTGGCGCGCCCGCTTGGGTTCGCATCCCGATCGTCAAGCCCCACGGCCCGAACGATCCACAGGCGGCCTCGATGTTCTCGCATCCGGCGCACGGCCAGTACCAGTGCTCGGCCTGCCACCCGTCAGTCTTTCCGCAAGCCCGGCGCGGCTTCACCCACGACGACATCGACGAGGGCAAGTTCTGCGGCGCCTGCCACGACAACAAGATCGCCTTCTCCATCGACAACCCGGATGTTCGTTGCGGCGCCTGCCACCACAAGTGATCACGTCATGAATCACGTTCACAAGACACTGGCGATCGGCTCAATGGTGGTCGCCGCGCTCACGGCGGCGTTGCCAGGACCGGCGCGCGCCGACGAGCCTGTGGCCGCCTCGGGGCTGCCGGCACTACCGGGCGGACTTCGCGTGGGCGGGAAATTCGATGTCGCCTACGAGCGTGCCGGGCACAACGGCGACCTGCGCGACGGCCAGAACGTCCTGCGCAACTACCATCACTTCCTGTTCCTGTCGCGGCAGGGCGCCGATCCCATCGGGTTCAATGCCGAGCTCATCGATCTGTCGTTCTACGAATTGACCGCGCGGGTAGCCCCGCGCGACCGGCCCTACCGGTTCCTGTTTCGCGCCGGGAAGATCATGGTCCCGTTCGGACCCGACCCGCTGTATCACAAAAGTTATGGTGGCCTCAGCGGGTTCGACCAGCGCCTGCTGCCCGTGGTGTGGGCGCAGCATGGTGCCTCGGCGCAGGCGCGTCTCGTGCACGGCCGTCTCGCCGCCAGCAATGAGATCTACGCGGTCGCCGGTCACGATCTCGGGGAAGGCGGGGCGACACTCGACTTGCAGAAGGATCTGGCGCCGCTCGATCGCGCGCGCGTCGCGGTCGGCGATCGGGCGAGCGTCGGCTTCGGGCCTCTGACGGTCTGGTACTCGATCTACTGGAACAGCATGCGGTTCGGCCGACGGCTACTGCTGCAGGCGGTCGACGCTTCGCTGTGGCACCTGGGCGACTGGCCGGTCCTATCGCGCGTGGCGGCCGGCATCGGCGCGGTCCGCGGTGACGTGTCGGGTGGTGCCGCGGAGGGCTTCGGTGGCCCCGGAAAGGACTACTACCACTTCGCCGACTACGTCTGGCTGCGCTTCACCGTTTTCGACTGGTTGTACGTGCAAGCACGCTCCGGCCTGCAGACGTTTGACAACCGTCGCGGGCTATTCCTGGACGACACCCGCCTCGACGAGCGCGACGGCAGTCACCACAGCCTGACCGTGGTCGCGCAGCGCTGGGGCGCGCAGACCAGTCTCGGCTACACGTGGAATTTCGAGAAGGCCAACGAACGTCCTGATGATTTCCTCCGGTTACTGGTGTCCTATGAATTCTGACGTCATTCGCATTTCGGCTCTGCTCTTGTTGGCCGCGTGTGCGGACTTTTCCCGGGGACCCGAGGCGGACGCTGCGCTCGACGGTGCGCCCGCTGGGAGTCTCAGCGATGGTGGCAGTTCAAGCGACGGCGGCGGTGGCTTCGCCGCGCGGGCGGCGCCCATCCTCGCCAGCAACTGCCAGCGCTGCCACAACGCCGGCGGCCAAGCGTCGGCGAGTCGCCTCGTGCTGACGGGGGACGCGGCCCGCGATCGCGCCACCGTGCTTGCGCTGATCTCGACCTCGAACCCCGCCGGCAGTCCCCTGTTGATCGAGGCCACCGGGCAGGGGCACGGCGGCGGCGCCATTCTACGCAGCGACGGTGCCGACTATCGGACGCTGCTCGACTGGGTAAGCCAAGGAGGCAAACCATGACCGATGTTCGCCGTGTTGTGCTGGTGTGCATGTTCGCGGCGTGTGCGAAGCTGGAAAAGGACGTGCCGATGCAGCCGGCGTCCTGCCAGACGACGCTGCCACGAGTACCGCGCGCCGAGACCGGCAGCGAGATCCTGGGCGCATGCGTCGATGGCGCCGGCCTGCAGGTAGCCTTCGTCGCGCGCGACGGCAAGCGCGCCATCGCCGACCTGGTCCTGCGAGAGGTACGGCTGACGCTGGCCAAGCAGATCCCTCGCGCCGATGGCGGCGACGCGTGGTCGAGCTACATCAACCGGATCGATCCAGCCGGGCAGGGCGGTTGGCCCGGCCGGGACGACGCCGTGCAAGCGACCGCCGATGGTGACGGCGTGCTGCAGCCGGTGGGCGAGGGCGTCTACATCTACAAGTTCGGCACCAACCCGAAGGCGGTCACTCTGCCAATCGCCGTGACCTGGGAGCCGTCGCGGCGCCATCGCATCAGCCTGGAATTCCGTGGCGTCGATCGCGTGCTGCCGGCCAGCAACCCGGTACTCGATTTTCGCCCCGGCGCCCCCGCCGAAACCCGCAAGCTCGATCCGAGCGGCAGTGACATCGTCACGACCAAGGCCTGCAATAGCTGCCACGGCGGACTCGCCGCGCATGGGGGCGCGCGCACCGAGCTGCGCGCCTGCGTGACGTGCCACAACCCGGGCTCGAAGGACGCGCAAAGTGGTGAGTCAGTGGAGCTGGCGTCGTTGGTTCATCGCATCCACCGCGGCAAGAATCTGCCCAGCGTGAAGGCGGGCGGCAAGTTCGTCATCTGGGGCAACGCCAACCGCGCCTTTGATTTTTCGACGGTGGGCTATCCGCAGGATGTGCGCAACTGCCGCAAGTGCCATGACGAGCGCGAGGCCGCGACCCCGGCGGCGGTTGCCTGGCGCGCGCGTCCTGGCGTGGTGGCGTGCGGTTCGTGCCACGACAACATAGCCTTCGGCGACACCGTCGCGGCGGGCAAGAAGGCGCACCCGCGCGGCGCTCGCGCGGGCGACGACTGCGCGAGCTGCCACACGTCAGAGGACGTGGATGCCAAGCATCGCTTGCCCTTCGTGACCAGTGCCAACCCGGCCGCGCCGATGGGTACGCCGTTGTTCGGGTACGAGATCTTGGCGCTGGCCAGCGCTCGTGGCGGTGAACAACCCGTGGTCACCTTTCGCATCAAGATGAACGGCCAGCCACTGGATGTTCGCGCGCTGCCCGCCAACCTTGCCTACGGCCCGCGCTTCGTCGTCGGGTGGACCGGCAGTGACGGCCCGTTCGGACCCGCCGCGGACTACGACAACCGTGGTAGCGGTCAGCCGGTGGGCCAGCCCGCATCGTTCGCCCTCGACGCGAAGCTGGCGGCCACGCTGGCGGCCAATCCGGACGGCAGCTTCACCACCCCTGCCGGCGCGCTTGGGTCCTTGCCACCGGGCGTGCGCAACGTGGTGGTGACACTGGAAAGCTACTTCGTGGTCAAGAACGCCGCCGGCCAGGACGTGCGCGGGTTGGCCGGGGACACCGCTGTGCTGGCCGCGCCCGGTGCGCCGGCTCGGCGCGCTTCGGTTGCCACCGACAAGTGCAACGTCTGCCACGAGCGCCTGTCAGCTCACGGGGGCAACCGGGCCAACAACGTCGCCGCGTGCGTGGTCTGCCACAATCCCGCGGCCACGGACTACCGTATGCGACCCGCGTCGCTGGACATGGACATGGATCGGATGCTCGACGATCCGAATGCGCTCGGGATCGACGGACGGCGCGAGAGCTCGATCAACTTCGCCGGGATGATCCACTCGATCCACGCCGGCGAGACTCTGGCCGCCGCTCGCAACGTGATCTACGGCTTCGGCCGCACCGCCATCGACTTCAAGGAGGTTCGCTACCCGCGCCGCCTGGCTGACTGTCAGGCTTGCCATCTGGACAAGGCCGCCGGCTTGCCGCTGGCGTTGAACGCCACAGCGGTAACTCACCTGTCGAGCGCTCTGCCGACGTCCGATCGCACGGGCGCCTTCGCTGTCACTCCTGACGATGACGTGAAGATGACCCCGGCGGGTTCGGCCTGCACTGGTTGCCACGACTCTCTGGCGGCGCAGGCTCACGCCATGGTCTCGGCTCCGTTCCAGGTGTTGCGCCCACGCGGCACCGAGATCGACGCCTGCGCCACTTGCCACGGCGCGGGACGGCCCTACGACGTCGCCTCGGTGCACGCACCGAAGTCGCGCTGACGTTGTCGCCGCCACGCAAGGACAGCGCTGCCGAGGTCCCTCCGCGCACGAAATGCGCGTTCCACCGGCGGGAATCGCGTCCCGGCCCTGGCACACGTGGTGCTTACACGGGCCGATCATGAAGATCATCGCTGCAACTGACTTCTCCGCGCCCGCCACGGGCGCAACTCGCACAGCCGCGCGCCTGGCCCGCAAGGTCGGCGGCAGCTTGGTGCTCGTCCGCGTGATCGAGCCGCCCGCCATGCTGTACCCGGAACTGGCGGCGACCGGTCTTGAAGCCATGGAGGCCGCGCTGCGGCCGCAGGTCGAGGCGCAGATGAAGGCAGCGGCGGCCGCGCTGAGCGACGAGGGCGTTCCGGTGGAATCGCGTGTGCTCTGGGGCGTTCCCGATCAGGCCATCGCATCGTGTGCCGCCGAAGAAGGCGCCCAGCTCATTGTCATGGGCACCCATGGGCGGCGGGCGGCCGCGCGGTTGCTGCTTGGTAGCGTGGCCGAGCGGACGGTGCTGGCGGCGAGTTGCCCGGTGCTGGTGTTGCGCGAAGGATCGGCGCCGTTCGACGACTGGGTCAAGAACAGCCGGCCGCTGCGCGTGGTCGCGGGCGTCGATCTATCGGTGGCCAGTGAAGCGGCGCTGGCGTTCGTGCGAACGCTGCGGCAACTGGGGCCCTGCGACGTGACGCTGGTGCACGACTACTGGCCGCCGCGCGAGTACGCACGGCTTGGGCTGCAGGGGCCGCGCAACGTGTTCGAGACCGACGCCGAGGTGGTGCAGGTCTTGGAGCGCGAGCTGCGCGCGCACATCGGTGAGCTGACCGGCGAAGGCCGTTCGGTGCTGCGGGTGCGAGCGGCCTGGGGCCGCCCCGGCGAAGCGCTGGCGCTCGAAGCCGAGTCGGAGCACGCCGACGTGCTGGTGGTCGGCACCCACCAGCCGCACGGCTGGGAGCGATTGCGCCTGGGCTCGGCCGCGCTCAGCACCATCCGGGCCACCAACGTGCCGGTGCTGTGCGTGCCCGAGAAACTGCGCCCCGCGCCCACACAACCTGTGGATCAGCCGATCCCGATGCTGCGCCGGGTGCTGGCGCCGACCGACTTCTCGGAGTCGGGCAACGCCGCGGTGTTGTTTGCGTACGGCATCGTGCGCGGCAGTGGCGGCGTTGTCGAGCTCTGCCACGTGCACGAGCGGGTGCTGCCCACGCCGCTGTACGCGTACGAGGACAAGACTGGCGAGCTTTCGACCAAGCAGCGTGCCGAGATCGACGCCCGGTTGCGTGCGTTGATCCCGGCGGGCGCCGACAAGCTGGGCATCACCACCCATGTGACAGTCATCGATGGTGGCTCGACGGCCGAGGCGCTGGTGCAGGCGGCCAACCGATTGGGCGTCGATGCGGTTTGCCTGGCGTCGCACGGCCGATCGGGCGTGGCCAAGGCCTTCCTCGGATCGGTGGCGGAGGCGGTCCTGCGACGGGCGTCGCGGCCAGTCTTCGTCGTGCGCACGGGAGGCCACTAGCCGTGTTTGGCCCCGCGATGAACCGGCACGACCTGCTGACGGCCGAGCAAGAACGCGACCTCGCACTCGACTACCGACGGACCGGGGATCCGGTGCATCTGCGCCGCCTGGGCGCTGCGAACGTGCGTCTGGTTTTGAAGATCGTCAACTCGTACCTGCGCTACGCGCGTGACAGCCAGACGCTGGCCGATCTGGTGCAGGAAGGCTGCATCGGACTCATGGAAGCCGCTGGTCGGTTCGATCCCGCGCGAGGCACTCGCTTCTCCACTTATGCCTCGTGGTGGATCCGTGCCTACGTGCTGACGGCCCTGCGCCAGACCGGTCACGTGGTGCGGCCGGCAGACACGCGACGCGCGCGTGGGCGCAACGGCGACTGGAAGCCCCGTGATTTGTCGCTCGACACGCCCGTCGCTGACGAATCGGGTGACGGTACCACCCACCTCGAACTGCTGCCCGCGCCCACCAGCGAGAGCCCGGAACGGGTGCTGGCGGACAAGGAGCTGTCGAACCGGGTGGCCCGGGAGGCACAGGCGTTCGCCGACACGCTGGACGCGCGCGAGCGGGCGGTGTTCGTGCTGCGCTGGATGGGCGATGTGCAACCCTCATTGCGCGAAACCGGCGAGCAGCATGGTCTGACCGGCGAGCGCATCCGGCAAATCGAGCACGATCTGCTGGCGCGGCTACGCCACCGACTTGGGGAAAAGCAACTGCGGGCGGCTTAGGGCGCGCTCAAACAAGAACCGAGGACAGGCATGACGATTCTTTGTGGAACCGACTTCTCTCCCGTGGCGGCACGCGCGACGGCGGTGGCCGCCCAATGGGCTGACCGGCTCGCGCTGCCTCTGGAACTTCTGCATGCGATCCCAGCGGCGGTGCTGCCCTACGAGTTCGAAGCTGATTCCGCGGTCCTCGTGCGATCACTCAAGCAGGCGTCCGAGCGCGAGCTGGCGAAGGCGGTGTCACCGCTGCTGGCCGCGGGTCGCACGGTGGTCAGTCGCACCCAGATCGGCGCGGCGGAGGACGTGTTGACCGCGCGAGCGCAGGAGCTGAAGGCGCGCATGGTGGTGGTGGGTACGCGTGGGCGGAGCGGGGCGGCTCGCCTGCTGCTGGGCAGTGTCGCCGAGCGGCTTGTGCGCCAGGCGGGATGCCCCGTGCTGGTGGTGCCCGAGCCATCGACCGAAGGGTTTCTGGCCGGAACGCGGCGTGATGGACCTCTCAAGATCATGGTCGGCCTCGATCGAAGCCGCGCCAGCGACGCGGCCGTGGACTGGGTGCGCGAGCTGCGCAAGCAGATCGCCTGCGAGGTGACGTTCGTCCATGTGTTCTGGCCGCCGCGCGAGCACTCCCGGTTGGGCATCGCTGGCCCGCACGACGAGTTCGACGACGATCCTGAGGTGTCGGATGTGATCCGGCGCGAGATGGAGTTCACGCTTGGCGAGCGCGGATTTCCTTCGGTGGGCCCGTCACCGGCAGCGCCCGGCACACCAGGGGCGACGACGCTTCGGATCCGCCCGACCCGGGGCCGTGAGGAGGAGCCGCTGGCGTGGGAGGCCGCCACCGACCACGTGGATCTACTGGTCATCGGCACTGCGCAGCGCCGCGGTACCTGGAGCGCAGGCTCGACCGCGCTTGGCATTGTGCGGGTCTCGCAGGTTCCCGTGCTGTGTATCCCGGCAGCCTTGGCAGAAGCCCCGGCGGTGGCCGGCAAGGACCGGCTCGCGCCGCTGGCCCATGTGCTGGCTCCGACGGATCTTTCGGACGTGGGCAACGGTGCGGTGCCGCAGGCGTATCGCTTGCTGCGTGCCGGCGGCGGCGTGGTTGAGCTGCTGCACGTGCACGACACCACCCGGCATCCACTGACGCCCGAACAGCAGGTCGCCGTCGAGCGGCAGTTGCGCGCCCTGATCCCGCAAGACGCCGAGCGCCGGGGCATCAGGACGCGCATCTCCCTTGTCGAGCACGCCATACCCGCCGAGGCCATCCTTCAGGCCAGCGAGCGACTGGGCGTGGATACCGTGGTGATGGCGTCGCACGGCCGCGGCGGCATCGCGCGCGCCGTACTCGGCTCGGTCACCGACGCCGTCGTGCGCGCGTCCTCCAGGCCGGTATTCGTGGTCGGCCCGGGCGAGCGCGCTTCCTAGGCGCCGCGGTCGGGGTCGCCGCTTCTACTTCTTTGCGCCGGCCTTGTCCGCTTGGACCACGACGTCCCACTTGCCGCGCACATCCATCGACAGCACGCAGTCGGCACCGGCTTCGCAGCGGGTGGCGTGCTTGGTCTTGCCGGAAAATCCGAAGAACGATCCGGCGGGTAGCTTCTGATCGGTGCCGTCCACTGTGAGAACCAGGGTGCCCGACACCACCGTGCCGAAGTGGTTGGCGCTGTGGTGGTGAATCGGCGCCGCGAACCCCGCGGTGAACTTCAGGAAGAAGTGGCTGGCGCCCTTGGCCGGGTCGCCGTCGACCGGCGCCAGCTGCACCCCGGTCATACCGGGCACGTCGCTCCACTTGATGTCAGCCGCGGGTGCGAGCATCGCACCGTTGGATTTCTTGGCCTTGTCCGCCGCGCGCCCGGGGACGGCCAGCGCCAAGGTTCCTGCCACTGCTGCAACGAGCGCGATCAGTCTTCCGTTCATGGTCATGTCGATATCTCCCTTTGTCTGTTCGAGAACGGCGCACTACCTACCATCTAATAGGTAGGGTAGGCAAGCGACCCGGAGAATGTGGTAAACCATCCGAACACATGGCGTCACCGCGCAGAGCGGATACGGCGACTCGCATCCTCGACGTGGCCGAGCGGCTGGTCCAGGTCCACGGGTTCAACGGGTTCAGCTACGCTGACATCGCCGCCAAGCTCCCTATTCAGAAGGCCAGCCTCCATCACCATTTTCCCACCAAGGCCGACCTCGGCAGCGCCTTGATAGCCCGCTACCGCGAGGTTTTTTCGGCGGCACTGGTGGCCATCAGCGCACGCAGCGATGACGCCGTCGTCAGGCTCAAGGATTACGCGCAACTCTACGCCAGTGTGCTGCGCCGCCAGCGCATGTGTTTGTGCGGAATGCTGGCAGCGGACATCGAAACCCTGCCGCGCCGGATGCGCAGCGGCGTGGTCGAGTTCTTCTCGGTCAACGAGATCTGGCTGGCCGAGGTTCTCGAGAATGGCAGGCAGTCTGGCGCGCTTCGCTTCGAGGGACCGGCCGCGGCGACCGCCGGGTTCGTGGTCAGCTCGCTAGAGGGTGCGATGCTGGTGGCGCGATCGTACGGGAAAATGTCGCGCTTCGAGTCGGTGGTCAAGAAGTTGCTTGGCGGGCTGGTCGCCTAGCCCATGCGCACGACCTGGCCAGAGTTCGCGGACTCGTAACATGCCTCGACCAGGCGGACGTTCTTCAAGTAGTCCTCGCCGGTCGATTCGGCGTCCTTGCCCGCCAGCAGGCAATCGGTGAAGTGGCGCTGGATGGCGTAGACGCAGTCGCCCGCGAAGTTCTTTTGCTCGTGGTGGTAGGCGTGCGCGACGGTCGGCTTGCCGAGCGGCTTGATGCTGATGTTGCCTGCGGTGTCGAGCAGGATGTGGCCTTTGCGACCGTCGATGCGCATCTCGCCGAACGTGTAGCGTGAGTTGGGGACGTCGACCTCGTTGTAGCGGTTGGCGTCCAAGATCGCGGTCGCCCCGTTGGCGAGGGTGAACATCAACTGGCCTGAATCCTCGCCCTTGATGACAGGGTTGAGCTTGCGCAGGCGAGCGTAGACCGAGGTGATTTCGCCAGCCAAGAACCGGAACGTGTCGATGAAGTGAACCCCGGTCTCGTAGATGAGCAGGCGTGGGTAGTCACGGAAGAATGGCTGCCGCGCCAAGTACGCGTCCTCGGGCCAGCCGTCACCCATGCGCATCTTGAAGTAGATGCAGAACAGTTCGCCGATGGTGTCCGCGTCGAGGAGCTTCTTGATCTCGCGATGCCACGGCTGCCAGCGGAAGTTCTCGTGCACCATGAACGGCACCTTCGCGTCGCGCGCCAGCTTGACCAGGCGCACGCTGTCTTCCTCGGTCGGCGCCAGCGGCTTTTGGCAGATGATCGCTATGTTTCGCTTCGCTGCGTATTCGCAGATCTCAAGGTGCGTCTCGGGCGGCGTGATGACGTCGACGAAGTCGGGTTTTTCCTGATCGATCATCTCGCGAAAATCGGCGTAGAGACGGGGCACGCCATACTTCTTCTGCACCTCTTCGCCCCGCTCGCGCGAGCGGTTGGAGAGCGCGACGAGATCGACCTCGGGGATGCGCTGCCACGCTTCGTATTGAAAGTGGCTGAAGTACCCGGCGCCAAGGGCCACGCCTTTGAGTCGCTTTTGCATCAGTGACCTCCGGTTGAACGCCCAATAGACAACACCGCCACACCCCTTGGCAATGAGATACCGTCAAGATGGACACCTATCTTTCGCCTAACGCTCAAACAACCCCAGATCGACGAATTCGCCCATCGCCTTGTAGCCCGCCGCATTGGGATGGATCCCGTCGCAATTCCACGCCGTCGGCATCGTCCGGGCGGAACCGCCGTCGGCCATCGTCACGGCCGGCCCATCCTTCATCAGCGCATCGAAGTCGATCACGCCGTCGAAGTGCGCCTTGGTGCGGATCCATTCGTTCAGCGCAAGCCGCTGGGTTTCGTGGGCCGAGGTCCACCCGGTCGAAGGCGCGGGCTTGGCGCGGGGGAGCGCTGTGGCGCCGATGGTCTTGATTCCCCTGGCGCGCACCAAGGCTATGATCTGTCGCATTCCTGCGCTGACCTGCGCCGCGGAAAAATCGCCGCTGATGTCGTTGGTACCCAAGAACACTACGACGTGCGTCACGCCGGCACGATCCAGAACGTCCCGCTCCAGGCGCTCGAACCCCGAGGGGCCGTTACCCCGCCCAAGCAGACGGTTCCCGGCGATCGCCGAAAGTGCGATGGCCTTGTGCTCTTGCTTTGGCCGCGCGGCGAGCCTGGTCGCAAGCACGTCACCCCAACGCTGATCGAGATTGGGCTGCACGATCCCTTGGTCGTCGCGCGTGCTGCAGCGGCCGTCGGTAATCGAGTCGGCGAAAAGCACGATCGTCCCGGTCGTTTCGGGAGACTGCACATCCAATGCCGAGACCCAGTAGTAAGGCCACTGCCCGGTGTTGAGCGCCGGGATCTCGGGGAGCGGCTCGAAGCCAGCCGCAGAAGCATCCGAAGCGCGCGTGCCGGCCGCCGACCAGTTCGTCCGCAGGCCCACATGGTGCGTGCTGATGTCGGCTGCCGACTGAACGTCGAGGCTGAGGGACAACTTTTCGAAGGCATTGACCTTGAACGGCACTGGATCGCTGTAGGCGCCCTGGCCGGGTGCCAGCGAGAGGCCGGGCTTGCCAGCGAAGGTGAGCCGGGTGATCGATTTCTCCTGGACCGCCGCCCCTGAGCCGGCGACTCCGATGTATGCGCTGGAAAACACCACGGGCGCTTCTCCCATCGTATTCTCCAGTTTCACTCGAACGCCGGTTCCGGAAATGCTCGGCATGAGGATCATGCGCACGGTCCTGCCGCTCATGGCCGGTACTGTTGCCCGGGCGTTGTGCGACATCGCCCAGGCGGTGAACCAATCCTTCTGGCCGCCTTTCTGTTTCGTTGCACATCCAGCAACGACAATCAGAAACCCCGCCGCAATGATGCTCGGATGCTTCACGTTTGCCCTCATGCTCAATTCCCTCCTGGTTGTTCTCTTCCGTCAACTGGGCGGTCGGCGGCGTCGGCCCGCTCCGCGTCCGCTCTTCTTACCCGTTGGGAGATCCGGTCGAACACTTGCGGGGCGCTGTACTTAGGATCCAACCACCCTTCCCCGGTAATGCGGTGGCGTACCCGTGTGCGGCGCTCCAAAGTCTCAGCGTGGACCAATCACCCCGACGGTGACAGTCCCGACGCGGGCACTCAAAGAGGAGGACCAAGGTATGAAACGTACACGCCCGGGGCGACGTTCGCCCTTCGTATTCGGCCTCGCTGCTCTTGCGGTCGGTCTTGGCGCCTGTGGTGGCGTGAACGAGCATCCGTTCGAACACACCAAGCCTGCCGCGGGTGGTTCGGGGGGTGGTACTGGAACCGGCGGGGCCAGCGGCCGGAATGGTGGCGCGGTTGCAGGCGGAGGCGGCCCAGGCTCGGGTGCCGGGGGTACAAGCGTCCCTTCCCAGGGCGGCAGCGGCGGTTCGGCGGGCGGCGGTGTTGGTAGTGGCGGCAGTGGCGGCCGCACCCCTGATGCCGGGACCGGCACTGGCGGCCGCGCGCCAGACGGCGGAGGGTCAGGTCCCGACGCGAGCCCGGGCGATCGCACGCCACTCCCGCCCCTCCCACCATCAGGCATGACCGTCACCATCGGCGGCAAGGTGGTTCCCAAGGAGAAGGTGGTCGTCTTCATTCACCTGGGTCACTCGGACATGATGGGCCGCGCGACGAAGCCTGACGCTCTTGCTCCCTACGTCTACGACACGCACCCGCAGCTCTGGATGTACAAGAAGGGCGGCGTTTGGAGCCCCGCCAAGGAGTCTACGGCGGGCATATACGGCTCTGCTAGCCCCCTTGTTCAGCCGAACCAAACCGGGCCCGGCATGGCAATCCTCCGGACTGCTCTCGCCCTTGCACCCGACGCGTACATGGTGTCGATCGGGAAAGGTGTAAGCGGCCAGACAGCTGGCTGGTGCGAAAGCTTTCGAAAAGGGGCTTTGTATTACAACCTATTCATGGACGCAGCGATCGAGCTCAAGGGCAAAGTCACCTTCGGCGGTATTTTCATGATGTTCGGCATGACCCAGAGCAACGTGGGCGTGGCGCAAATGCAGCACTTCGGCGAGTGCTTGGTCGGCCTTAGCGACGAGATCCGCGGCGATCTGGGCGAGCCCAACATCCCCCTCATGGTGGGCGCCTGGAACGTTCTTGCCTATGGCAGTTGGGGCCCCAACACCGAGCAAGGAAGGATCTGCATCCCTCAAATGCTGGCGGTGCCCAGCCGGACAAAGTTCGCGGCGTTGATCCCGACCGAAGGGCTTACCATGCAGGACGACCACCATTTGGACAGGACTGGCCACAAAGGCTGGGCCGAACGTGGCTTCTCGATCATGAAAATGAACGGATGGGTCCCCTGGGCCCAGTAACACCAGGTGCGACTCCCAGGGACAAGAAACATCGTTGGGAAAGACACCGGCCTTTGCAGTAAGCTCGGCCGGTCCGCCAACCGCAAGGAGGTCACTCATGTCGAAGAAGCCCGACAAGAAGACGAAGCCGGCAGCCAAGACATCCGCCAGATCGACATCGACCAAGAAGGCAGCGCCCAGCGGTGAACTGAGCGAGGACGAACTTGAGCAGACCTCGGGAGGCGCGTCGGACTACCTGCTGCAGCTCGATGGCATCAAGGGCGAAAGCCAGGCGCACAAACACAAAGAGACGATTGAAATCAGCTCGTTCTCGTTTGGCGGCGCCGGGAACTACAAAGTCAAACTGCCCCGGTGAGTGAAAGACCGAGCGCCAGTCGCACCGTCGCCCTGCCGTCACCGCTGCCCCCTCTGCACGCGGCCTGGGTCGATGGCCTGCTGCCGGGTGCGATCCCGTTCGAGAAGCGGGCCAGTTGCGACAGTTGCGCCATGTTGCCGCCGCCGACGGCCGGGGTGCCGCAGGGCGATCTGTTCTTCTCGCCGGTGACGAAGTGCTGCACCTATCTGCCCGATCTGGCCAACTTCCTGGTTGGCCGCGTGTTGGGCGATGACGATCCCGACGCGGCTTCTGGCCGGGCGACGGTCGAGGCCCGGCTCGACGCTGGCGTGGGCGTCGATCCGTTCGGCATGCGGCAGACGCGGCTTTACACCAACCTTTACCAGAACAGCCCGACGGCCTTCGGACGTGCGGGCTCCATGCGCTGCCCGCATTACCTGGCCGACGAGGGCGGGCGCTGCGGCGTTTGGCGACACCGCGAGTCGACGTGTTCGACCTGGTTCTGCAAGCACGAACGTGGCGATGTCGGCCGTGTGTTCTGGCGCCGCATGCATGAGTTGTTGCGCGCGGCCGAGAATGCGGTGGCCATCCATTGCATCATGCAGCTCGATCTGGGCCACGAGACCATGCGTGTGCTGTTCCCGCCCGACGCGCACGCCGGCGCACCAAGGGGTGGATTCAGCGCGGCCGATCTCGACGAAATGGTCGATCGAGCAGCGTACGCCGCGCTGTGGGGCCCCTGGCTCGGACGCGAGCGCGAGTTCTACCGGCGTTGTGCTGAGCTTGTCCCGCACGACTGGGCCGGAGTGTCGCGCCTGGGCGGCGCCGAGCTGGCGCTGCGCGGGCGATTGGCCGTGGATGCCTACGCGGCGTTGCGTTCGACCGAGATCCCGGCGCGCCTGGGTGGCCGACGGCTGAAGGTCGTGTACACGTCGGGCGACTCGGTCCAGATCGAGAGCTACAGCGGCTTCGATCCCCTGACCGTTCCGCGCCGCCTGGTCGACACCCTGCACTGCTTCGATGGCCGGCCGACCGAGGACGCCGTCGCCGCCGTGGCGGCGGAACATGGCTTGCGTCTTGTGCCCGGGGTGGTGCGCAAACTGGTGGATTTCGCGGTGCTGATTCCGGTGGACGAGCCGCCGACGCCGACCTGAAGTGCACCCGCCTGGCCACCGGCCCGCTTTCCTTGCGCCTGGCGTCCTGGTAACACCAGGCCCGGTGTTGCGACGTCGTCGTCACAGTGTGCGGGCGACTCTGACGGTGCTGCTTTGCGGTGGCACCTTGACCTCCGCGTACGGCCAGATCGCGGCGCCATCGGTTCCGAGCGACGGTCCCGCGCTGCGGCTCGGCGACGCGATCCGGCTGACATTGCGCGGGCACCCGGACATCGCCGCTGCGGAGGCCGAAGTGGACGCGCGCTCGGCGGATCTGCTGGGCGCACGTTCGGTGCTGGACACCATCGGCAATGCGCGCCTCGGGCATCGCCAGTTTCAAAGCACGGTGTTGCCCAGCGAACGCCTTCGCATGGAGGACAGGCGCCACGAGAACACCACCAGCCTGGACCTCGGGGCGGTGGCGACCTTACCGTGGGGCACGCAGATTTCCCCCGGCGTTGGCATCACACGCCGCGATCTGCGTTTCTCGCCCGAGATGGCGGTGGGTGGCATGGCACTGCCGCCGTCGCAACGAGCGAATGTGGATGTGACGTTGGCGCAACCTCTGTTGCGGGGGCGCGGCGAGATCGGCACCCTGAGCGGCGTCGCCGGCGCCGAACGGGATCGCGAAGCGGCCGGTCACTTGCGCAACTTTATCGCCCAGCGAGCGGCCTTTGGGACCATCGCCGCCTACTGGCGGTTGGTCGCGGCACTCGACCAGATCGGAATCCTGACCGAGTCCGAAGCGCGTTCGCGCAAGCTGCTGGAAGAGACCCGCATGCTGGTGAAGGGCAACCAGCGCCCGGCCGCTGACCTGGTCCAGATCGAGGCGCACTTGTTGAACCGAACGCGCGCCGTGATCGATGCGCATCGAGCGCGCCGGCAGGCGTTGCATGACCTGCGGCTGGCGATGGGACTTGCAGCCGAAGGCGACACCCCCGACTGGCGCCCGATCGAGGCGCTGCCGCGCCCAGCGGTGCTCACGAGCCCCGGTCAAGCCAGCGCCCGTGCGATCTCGTCGCGCTCCGATCTGCACGCTGCCGGCCAATCGGTGAAGGCCGCGGAGGCGCTGGTGCTAGGCGCCGGTCGGAATGCGTTGCCTGCGCTCGATCTGCGCCTGTCGTTGGGCTACGAGGGCGCCACGGACAAGGACGGGCCGGCGCACTTCATCACCGCACTGGGTGCGAACCCTGCTGGCCTTAATGCTGGCGCCAGCCTCACTCTTGAGCTGCCCATTCGTAACGACGCGCGACGCGCTGATCGCGATCGAAAGAGCGCCGAGCTGCGCCGCCGCTTGACCGCGCGCGACGATCTCGCCCGTCAGGTCAACGTGCAGGTGTACAGCGCCCTCGACGAATTGCGCTTGTCGGCCGACGCGCTGGCGGCCGCCGAGCAGGCGGTGGCACGCTACCAGCGCGTGATCGAGGACGAGCAGACCAAGCTGCGCGCCGGGCTGTCGACCATCATCGACGTGGTGGTCACGCAGGATCAACTGACGCAGGCGCAGCTTGCTCTCAGCGGTAGCCGGCTCGACTACGCCGTGGTGCTGGCGCGCCTGCGCTTCGAGACCGGTGACCTGCCATCGACAGAAGACGAGCTGGGCGCTCGTCTTCACCTGGTCATTGACGCGGCCGCCGCGGGGGCTGCCGATGGCGGAAAGTAAGGTCTTCCGGCAGGCGGTGCTCGATCGGTTGTCTTCGCCCGAGCAGTTGAACTTGCTCATGCGGGTGACCGACGCGAAGGGCTGGGTGGCGCTGGCGGCGTGTGGGCTCTTGCTGTTGACCGGCCTTGGCTGGGGCATCCTGGGCAACGTGCCGACCAAGGTGGCGTCGAGCGGCATCCTGATCCCGCTGGGTGGCCTGGCCGACATCGTCGCGGTGGGCGACGGGCAGCTCACGGCGCTGGAGGTGCAGCCGGGCGACCAGGTGCGCAAGGGCCAGATCATCGCGCGCGTCGCTCAGCCCGAACTCATCGGCCAGATCGATGCATTCAAGAAGCAGGCGCGTGAACTGCAACTGGGCCTGGCCAAGAGCAAGGAGCAGGGTAGCCAGGATGCCCGTCTGCGATCGCAGGCTTCGGCGCAGGAGCGCGTGACCCTGCGGTCCGCCATGGCCGCCACCGAGCAGCGCAAGAAGGAGCTGCAGGAACGGGTGGCGGCGCAGGAATCGCTGCTGGAGAAGGGATTGGTCACCAAGGACGCGGTTCAGGGCACGCGGCAGCAACTGCGAGCGGCCGAGGCGAGTGTCCAGAGCATGCAGGCGGACATGCAGCGGGTGGCGGTGTCGAGCTTCTCGGCCGAGCGTTCCAACGAGGGCGCGGTACGCGCCGACACCATGCGGGTCGCCGATGTCGAGCGTCAGATAAAGCTGCTTGAAGAAAAGCTCGCGCAAAGCGCGGCGGTGCTGTCCCCCCACGAGGGCCGCGTGGTCGAGGTCCGGGTCACGGTGGGCGATATGGTTCGCAACGGCATGCCCATCGTCAGCCTCGAACGCACGGGCCAAGGCGGCGGGCTTGAGGCGTTGCTTTATGTGGATTCGCGCGAGGGCAAGGCGGTGCGTCCGGGCATGCGGGTCGAGGTCGCGCCGACCGTGGTGCGGCGCGAGCGCTATGGAGCGGTGGTGGCCAGGGTCCGTTCGGTCGAGGACTTTCCTTCCACCCGCAGCGGCATGATGCGCGTCCTGCACAACGAGCAGCTGGTGGAAGCCCTGCTGGCCGAGACCTCCGGGGCGCCCATCGCGGTGCGCGCTGTGCTTGAGCGCGACACCGCGAGCCCCAGCGGCTACCGCTGGACATCGGGCCGCGGCCCGGACTTGCAACTGAGCAGTGGCACGCGCTTCGGCGCGTACATCGTCACGCGCAGCCAGCGGCCCCTGGCGCTGGTGTTTCCGATTCTGGATACGGGCAACTGACCGATGGACGGGGCAGCGCCCAAGCCCAGTAAGCCGGTGCGGACGCACATCCGCCTGCAGATGGAGGCGACCGAGTGCGGCGCCGTCGCGCTCGGCATCGTGCTCGAGCATCTGGGTACCTACGTCGCGCCCGTGACCTTGCGCCAGGAGGCCGGCGTGTCCCGCGACGGCAGCAAGGCGAGCAACATCCTGAAGGCGGCCAAGCTGCACCACATCAATGCGCGCGGCTTTCGCAAGGAGCCGCAGCAGGTGCGCGAGCTGCCGATGCCGGTGGTGGTGCACTGGAACTTCAACCACTTTCTGGTGGTCGAGGGTTTCAAGAACGGCCGCGTCTACCTGAACGATCCCGCGACCGGGCGCCGGTCGGTCAGTGACGAAGACTTTGACCACGCGTTCACCGGCGTGGTGTTGACCTTCGAGCCGACCGAGGAGTACGAGCCGTCGGGCACGCGGCCACGCATCCTGCCGTCGCTGCTGGGGCGGTTACGCGGGGCGCGCGGCGCGATCCTGTTTCTGGTGCTGGCGGGACTCGGGCTGGTCTTGCCGGGGTTGCTGGTGCCGGTGTGGAGTCAAGTGTTCGTCGACGAGATCCTGGTCGGCGGTAAGCGCGACTGGCTGATGCCCTTGCTGGGCGGCATGTTGCTCACGGCGCTGCTGCGCGCGGTGCTGACCCGGCTGCAGCGGTTCTATCTGATTCGCCTGCACATGCGTCTTGCGGTCGGCATGTCGAGCGGATTTCTGTGGCACGTGCTGCGCTTGCCGATGGGTTTCTTCCTGGCGCGCACACCTGGCGATCTGGCCAACCGCGTGCAGCTCAACGATCAGGTCGCAGGCCTGCTGTCGGGGCGTCTGGCCGGGGTGGTGCTCGACTTCATCCTGGTCGCGTTCTACCTGGCCATGATGGCGTTCTACGATCCGTGGCTGACTATGATCGGCATCGGCACGGCGGCCTTGCACGTGGCGCTGGTGGTGGCGCAGCAGCGTGGCCGCGTCGACGACAGCATGCGGATTGCGATCGAGAGCGGCAAGCTGGCCGGCGTGGCGGCGGGCGGCCTGTCGATGATCGAGACCCTGAAGGCGACCGGGGCGGAGACCGCGTTCTTCTCGCAGTGGGCCGGATACCAGGCCAAGCTTTCGGAAACACAGCAGCGCATGGTTCGGCGCGAGCAGATCATCTCGGCGCTGGTCGGCGGGGTGGGGCGCATCAACACACTGCTGGTCCTGGGCTTCGGCGCCATGCGGGTCATGGACGGGCACCTGACCCTGGGCTCGCTGGTTGCGCTTCAGAGCGTGATGGCGAGCTTCCTGGCGCCGATCGAGAGTCTCACCCAGTTCAGTCTGGCGCTGCAGCAGCTTACCGGCTACGTCGAGCGCCTGGACGATGTGCTTGGCCACGAGCCCGAGGCGTCGGATGCGGCGGTCGAGCCCCACCGCCGGTTGCACGGCGATCTTGAACTGACCGGTGTCACCTTCGGCTACCAACCGTTCTCGCCACCGCTGGTCGACAACCTGGACCTGCACGTGGCGCCGGGACAGCGGGTCGCCCTGGTGGGCTCGTCGGGCAGCGGCAAATCCACCGTCGGCAAGCTGGTGTGCGGTCTTTACCAGCCGTGGTCGGGCCAGATCCGCTTCGACGGCAAACCTCGCCAGGAGGTGCCACCGTCCGCGCTGGCCGCGTCGGTCGGCGTGGTCGATCAGGACATCTCGCTGTTCGAGGGCACCATCCGCGACAACCTGACCTTGTGGGATGCCACCGTCCCAGAGGCTGACATCGTCCAGGCGGCGAAGGACGCGTGCATCCACGAAGACATCACACGGCTCGAAGGTGGCTACGATGCCCAGGTCGGCGAGGGTGGCTTCAACTTCAGCGGTGGTCAGCGACAAAGGCTTGAGATCGCGCGGGCCCTGGTGCGCCAGCCTTCGATCCTGGTCATGGACGAAGCCACCAGCGCGCTCGATCCCGAGACCGAACACGTTGTCGACGAGAACCTTCGTCGCCGCGGCGTGAGTTGCCTCATCGTCGCGCACCGCCTGAGCACCATCCGCGACTGCGACGAGATCCTCGTGTTCGAGCGTGGCAAGGTGGTGCAGCGCGGCTCGCACCAGCAGCTCATGGCCGAGGGCGGCCGCTACGGCGAACTCATCAGCACGGCGTGACGATGGAAGGCGGCAGCTTCGAACACATCGCCTGGATCAAGCAGCGCCTCGGCGCCGGCTGTGTGGACATCCCGGTGCAGGGCGATAGGCCCCTGGTTCTCGACGATCCGACTTGCGCGTACATCATCCTGTCCGAGCACCACCAGCTGTTCTGCGTCGGCTACCGCGACGGACTGCCGTTCGGTCGTCGCGAGCACGTCGCCACCTGCCAGCCCGGACAACTTGTGGTCGGGGTGGCGCCGTCGCAGAAGGCGCCCTCGACGCTCTTGCTCTCGGGCGTCACCGGCAGCGTGGTTTGGCGGGTTCGGCAGGACGCCCTCGCCCAGCTTGCCGAGTCGAATGACGGGCCCAAGATCCTTGGCCGGCTGTACGACTCGTGGGTGGCGCTGCTCATCGAGTCGCTGCCTGCGGGCCCCCTACCTTCGCGCACCCGCGCGCTCAAGCCGGGCGATACCCTCGATGAGGGCCAGGTGCTGGTGCGCTCTGACCAGGGGGTGTGCTGGATCGCGCCCGCGAAGCCGCCCGAACTCTACCAGCGCCTGGCTGTCGGAAAGGTCGGCGTGCAGCCCGATTGCTGGCCACTTGGTGAGAACGCGTGGGCGTTGTTGCCCGCGGCCAAGGGGCGCGTGTGGAGCACGGCCGAGCTGCTGGGCGCCGATCCGACCGCGTCGTTCGTGCAGGCGTTCTCGACCTTCGTGATCATGGTCGCCGACCGCAAGCGCGCCGAATTGGCGCGGCGGCGTATCGAGCGCGACCTTGCCTCGCAGGACGCCGAGAGCGGCGAGCTGTCCGCGTCTCTGGGTAAGCTGGCGCGGGTGGGCCGGGCCGAGCGCTTGACCCGGGCGTTGTCGGCGGGTGCGGGCGACGCTTCACGGGCCTTGTCGGTGGTGCACGAGGGTCTCCGGGTGCCGCCGCCTCGCCACGACTTGCCCGATCGTGCGCGGCTGTCGGACATGCAGGCGCTGCTCGCGCAGGCCACGGGACCACGCAGCCGGCCTGTGCTGCTGCAGGGCGATTGGTGGAAGTCCGACGCAGGCCCGCTGCTCGGCTTCGTCATGCCCGAGCCTGCGAAAGCGGACGCTCCCGCGAAGGCGCCCGTTGACGAGCCGTTGCGCGCCATCGCGCTCTTGCCGGGCCGCGGTGGCTATCGCACGTACGACGCGCAGGACGGCCCCGCTCGCAAGGTCGATGCAGCCCGCGCCGCGCTTATCCACCCGCAGGCCCACCAGTTCTATCGACCGCTACCGGCCGGGCCGGTGGGCCCGCTGGCACTCCTGCGCTTTCTGCGTGTCGGTGGTGGCAGCGACGTGGTCGTGGTGGCGGCGGTCGGGCTGCTGGTCGGCCTGCTCGGTCTGCTGATCCCGTTGGTGACCGGGCTGGTGTTCGATCGCATCGTGCCCGGAGCCGAGCGCGGTCTGCTCGCTCAGGTCGTCATGGTGTTGCTGGCGGTGTACTTCGGATCGTCGCTGTTCGACATCGCGCAGGGGCTGGCGCTCGTGCGCATCCAGACCCGCCTCGACACCGGGTTGGAGGCGGCGGTGTGGGATCGTCTGCTGCGTCTACCGTTGACGTTCTTTCGCAAGTATTCCGCGGGCGAACTGGGGGCGCGCGCGGCCGGCATCGGCAGCATTCGCGAGGCTGTGGCTGGGGCAACCCTGGCGTCGATCCTGGGCGGCATCTTCTCGTTCTGGAACCTGCTGCTGTTGTTTGTCCTGGACGCCCGCCTGGCACTGGCCGCGGCTGGCCTGGTTCTGCTTGCGACCGTCGTGGGTGCGGTGGCCAGCGGCTATGATCTGATACGTCGCCGCCAGTTATCCGCGCTCGATGGCGGGGTGAGCGGACTCCTGCTGCAGCTCGTGAACGCGATCGCCAAGCTTCGGGTGGCGCGTGCCGAACGCCGCGCCTTCGGTGTGTGGGCGAACCTGGTGGCCAAACGGCGCAGCAGCGAGCTCGGGGCCGAGCGCATCGGCGCGCGACTGGGCATCTTCAACTCGGTCTATCCCATCGCCTGCACGGGCGTGCTGTTCTATCTGCTGGCCGGCGCTGGCGCGGCCCCGGGACCCGGACACGTCGCCGCGCAGGCGCTGACCACGGGCCAGTTCCTGTCGTTCTATTCGGCGTTTGCGGCGCTGCTGAGCGCGTCCCTCGGGCTGCTGGGCGCCGGGCTCAACGTGGTGGCTGCGATTCCGCTATACGAGCGGGCCAAGCCCATCCTGACCGAGCCGCCGGAGGGCGAAGGCACCCAGGGCGGCCGCACCGAACTGACCGGGCAGGTCGAGGTCAGCCACGTCTCGTTCCGCTACCAGAAGGACGGGCCGCTCGTGCTCGACGACGTCACGTTGCGCATCGAACCCGGCGAGTTCGTGGCCATCGTGGGACCGTCCGGATCGGGCAAGTCGACGTTGTTGCGTCTGCTGCTGGGCTTCGAAACCTCGACCGAGGGCGGCGTCTACTATGACGGCCAGTCGCTGGCGAGCCTCGACGTGCGGGCCGCGCGCCAGCAGATAGGCGTGGTCTTGCAGAACAGCGACGTGATGGCCGGTGACATCTACTCGAACATCGTGGGCAGCACCGGTCGCAGTCTGGAAGAAGCCTGGACGGCCGCGCGCCACGCGGCCTTCGACAAGGACATCGAGGCAATGCCCATGGGCATGCACACGGTGCTCTCGCAGGGCAAGAGCACGCTGTCCGGGGGCCAGCGGCAGCGCTTGCTGATCGCACGCGCGCTGTGCACCGCGCCCAAGATCATGTTCTTCGATGAGGCCACGAGCGCGCTCGACAACCAGACCCAGGCCATCGTCGGTCACAGCCTAGACGCCTTGCGCATCACGCGCGTGGTGATCGCCCACCGGCTGTCGACCATCCAGCACGCTGACAAAATCGTGGTGATGGAGGGTGGGCGCATCGTCGAGGTAGGTGGCTTCGACGAGCTGCTCAAGCGCGACGGCGCCTTCACCGCCCTGGCGCGCCGCCAGATGCTCTGAAACCGCGAGCCAAGGACAACCCATGCGCAAGGTGCTTTTTGTTTTCGGGCAGCTCACCGATCAGGATGTGCTAGCGCTGTCGCGCAAGGGCCGGCGCCGGCGTGCCCGCAGCGGCAGCGTCCTCATCACCGAGGGCGTGCCGGTCGACACGCTGTACATCTTGCTTGAAGGCGAGCTTGACGTCGTGGTGGGCAAGCCGCAGCGTCGCCTCGCGCGTTTGCGCGCCGGCGAGATGGTCGGCGAGATGTCCTTCATCGAGGTGCGGCCGCCGAGCGCGACCGTGAGCGCCGCGACCGACGTGGTGCTCTACGCCATAGCCAAGAAGGACCTGCAAGACCTGCTGGACGCCGATCCGGCGTTCGCGGCCCGCTTCTACAAGGCGATCGCGACCTTCCTGTCCGATCGCCTGCGGCAGGCCACGGCCGGTGGTGCCCGCGCGCAGCGCGACGCCGCCGACGAACTCGACGACGGTGTGCTGGACACCGTCGATCGTGCTGGCGCGCGCTTCGAGGAATTGGGCCGCCGCTTGCTTGACGAATGACCGGATCTCGCCCGAGTCTCGCCCGAGTCTTGCCCTACATCGGGACGTAGCACGGGCTCTTGATTGTGCCGCTCAGAGTGAATGTACCCGCTGCCATGACGCCGTGCTTGGGCCCCATCTTCAAGGTGAAGCTGATCTCGACGTTGGCACCATCAACCTTGGTGAAGGTCACTGTGGCGGGCGCGGCGAGTGACCAGCTGTTGTATGTGGGGATCGAGATCGAGCAGGTGGCGCTCTCGACGACGGAGATGGGATTGAGGGCAGCGTTCGGCGCAATGGTGTAGGTCGATCCAGTCTTTGGCGCGTCGACGCCGCTGATGGCGAAAGCTGCGCGCAGGCACGGCGGCGTTGCACCGGCGAACGGCGAGCCGAACGCGAAGGTGATGACCCGCGCGACGCCGCCACTGTACTTCACAAACACGCGCGCCTCGCCGGTATAGCCCTTGGTGGCAAGGTTGGAATCAGGCGACCCCTCTGTGACCGCGAAGCTGAGAGTGTGAGCAGGAATCGAGGCGCGTAGGGGTTGCGTGCATTTTGTTGTGGTTATCCACAGGGCCTGGCACGAAATTCTTACCTTAATAGGGTATGAGCGAGACGACGACACCGACGCTGTTTGAGCTTCCGCCGGCGGAGCCGCCCGCAGCGAAGCCGGCCCTCGCGGACCCGAAGCGCGGGGCGCGCTTGCGCGAGGCGAACCGGGCCCAGATGGCCTGGGGACGAATCGACCTGGACGCGCAACTGGCCGAGGACCATCCGGCGCGAGCGATCTGTGCGGTGATCGCGCGCATGGATCTGTCGGCACTGTACGTCCCGATCGAGGCGCGGGACGAGGTGGCCGGTGCGTCCGCCATCGACCCCAAGATCTTGCTCGAGTTGTGGGTGTACGGCACGAGCGAGGGCGAAGGCAGCGCCCGGGAGATCTGGCGGCTGACACAGGTACACGCGGCCTATCGCTGGATCTGTGGCGGTGTCGACGTCGGCTACCACACGCTGAGCGACTTTCGTAGCGAGCGGGGCGATGTGGTCGATGCGCTGATCACGCAGGTGCTGGCGCTGCTGATGAAGCAGGACTTGGTGGATCTGAAGCGCGTGGCCCAGGACGGCACCCGGGTGCGCGCGAGCGCAGGAGCGGCTTCGTTTCGCCGCGAGCAGACGCTCCAGGCGTTGATGCAGGAGGCTCGCACGCACCTGGAGACGGTGAGCCGAGAGGCGGCCGATCCCGCCATCAGCGCGCGACGGGCGGCGGCACGCAAACGGGGCGCCCAGAAGCGCATCGAGCGCCTGGAGGCGGCGCTCGATCAGATTCCCGAAGTGACCGAGACCAAGAAGCGAAGCGGTGCCAAGGACAGCACCGTGCGCGTCTCGACCACCGACCCCGACGCGCGAATCATGAAGATGGGCGACGGAGGTTTTCGGCCTGCCTTCAACGTGCAATTCGCCACCACCGCCGATGAAGCGCGCGTGATCGTGGGCGTCGCGGTATCCAATCGGGGCAGCGATGCAGGGCAGTCCACGCCGATGCTCCAGCAGGTCGAGCAGCGTACTGGTGTGCGGCCCGATGAGATGCTTATCGACGGTGGATACGCGCAACACGAAGCGATCGACCAGGCGACCGAGCAGAAGGTCACCGTATACGCCCCGGTGCCCAAACCTCGCGAGGGCGACACCCGCGATCCACACACACCGCGCGCGGACGACAGCGAAGCGGTCGCCGCCTGGCGTCGGCGCATGGGCACCGATGAGGCCAAGGCGATCTACAAGCAGCGCGCCGCAACCGCCGAAACGGTCAACGCCGACGCCAAGACAAACCGCGGCCTCGACAGCTTGGCCGTGCGCGGTCTGAACAAGGTCGCAGGCAGCGCGTCCCTCTTCGCGCTCACCTACAACATCCTGCGCATGATCACGCTCGGTGGCTGACCGGTCTCACCCAGTGACAGGAGCGGCCCGGCGCTACAAAACCCGCACCCCGTACCGGCACCCGCTCCCTCGACCATCCGCCCGCAAGCAACTCCGCCGGATCCGGCCTACTGGCCCGCCTGCCACCGCCACCAATCCTCCTCGCCCTCGTGCCCCCAAAACGCCCCCAAAACGCAGGGGTCGATTGCTGCTCATACTCTGAGTTCGGCCTTGTTGGGATTGTCCTTGTCGGCGTACATGCAGCTGACTGGAGCAATACTTCCGGGGGCCGGGGTGTCGACCGAAGGGCTGCTGGCATCGATCGCCGCTCGGTCGGGCGTCGAGGCGAGAGCGACGTCGGCCGCCACCGCTGCATCGGGCTGGCCGGACGGCGAATCGTCCTCGCCTCCCGGGCATGCTGCCGTGGCAAGCAAGGACACGACCAGCCCAACCGGGAACCCAGACCATCGACCAGAGGACATGCGGCGCATGATCGGGGACCGCGCGGCGGAATTCAACATGATTGTTCCCGGCGGTGATGGCTCCCTGCTGGTCGTGCCCCACGTGACGCTGCTAGACTGCGCCGCAACGGAGGTTACGCCATGTCGAAGCCCACGAACGAAACCCCAGAGACCCCGGCCGCGTCCGAGACTGACAAGGACGAGCTGCGCGAAGAAGAACTTGAGCAGGCCGCCGGCGGCATCATCGTGCAGGGCATGAACCCGCAGGTGTTCAAGTTCCAGAAGGTGCCAGCCATCACCGGGCCGATGCTGCCGGGCAAGCAAGATTTGCCTCTGTAAGGAGGCGCCGGATTCACGGGCGACGAACCAGCGTGGCCCGCGCCGGCGCGCAGCTCCCGGACGTGCCGCCCGCGTGCCGTAACTGGCTCGACGGCGAGCAGGCGATCAATGAACGCATTGTGAACCCCAGGGTTCACGCCGCGATCGAGGGCAAGGGCCACGAGGTGCCGGCGCCGTATCGGCCCGAAGATCGACATGTCTGGCCGCTCGACGTTGTGTGGATGCCGAGGGCCCAGACCCGAGCCTACGGTTTCCCGGAGACGCAGCTCACAGCGACGCTTGGCGTGCGCCCGCCGCGGGGCAAGCTGCCGATGTTCGTGCACCCGCAGTCCCGGCGCCTTTACCGGGACGCCGTGGCGGCCCATGGACTTGCACGATCGGCGCTGGCGGTGACGCCGACGTCCTCATTCCGTTCATTGCTGGCCTGGAGCGCCGACGGTCGGGCCGCGGTGCTGAAGGTTTCGCTGGGTGCGACCATCGGCCGGGTTCACCGACGGCTTCGTGAGGATCAGATCGCTCGGGCCGTGCTGGTAAACCAGGTGCTGGATGCGATTCCCGAGGCTGACCACAGGGCTGTGGGCTTGAGCTGGTTCTCCGAGATCGCGGGTGTGGTGGACGCGCGCCGCGGGAACGGGTGGCTGCTGCGCATGCTGCCGCCGGCGCTGCGCGAGTCGCACGCCGGCGCGCTGCTGCCCGCGTTCTCGCTCATCTCCCGGCGGGGCGAGCGCGAGCCGCTGCTGGTCGAGCTTGTCCGCCGCGCGCCGGAGCGGCCCGAGTTGTTCGTCACCAAGCGCCTGCTGGTTCCGTACGTGAATGCGCTGGCATTTCTGCTGCTCGGGGAGGGCATCGAGTTCGAGGGCCACATGCAGAACGTGCTCTATGAAGTAGGCGTCGATGGTGACCTCACCGGTCACGTGGTGCTTCGTGATCTGTCCGACGCCAGCATCAACGTCGCATTGCGTGTAGCGCGCGGCAAGCCGTTGCCACGCCCGCGCCACGGCTTTTTCCCCCCGCGCGCACCGTTCTCCTACGTCAGCAACGCTGCCGACTTTCGGGTGAATGCGCGGCGGCCGGTCGTGCGGCGGGCGTCGGATACCGTGGATCGGTACGGCTTGGGCAGCTTCGTGTGGGCGGTGAATCACTCGCTCGCACGCTTCTTCCCGGGTTACTCGGCCCGCGCCGTGGAACACGCGTACCTGCATCTGTGGCAGCGGGCCGTCGTGGGCTACCTGGGCGTGATGCCGCTGCACCGGCCCCGTCAGCGTGGCCGGCTCACGGGCATCGCGATCGATGAAGCCGTGGCGCACTACCTGGAACACACGGATTGGGCGAGCCTCGGCGCGCGGGCAGCGTCGCTGCCGGCGAGCGGCGCAGAACCGTTGCTCATCACCGCACGCGCGCTCCGCCGAGTTGGCCGGGGCTATCGGCGCATCGCCGGCACATGGGGCGATCTCTTCATCGACGGCACGCGCCCGGCGTTCTTGCGGCCCGCGTTCTGAGTTCGCTATCGCTATCGCTATCGTCAGGGCGGCGGGTGACCGCGCGTCCCTCGGGTGCTCAGCCGCGCCGCCGGTATACGATCCGTATCAGCTCGAACTCGCCACCATCGGGGGTGGGAACCAGGTTGCGGTAGATCTGGGTACCGTCAGCCACCGTCTCGGTGATCTCGCGGCAACGGATCGTGCGGCCACCGTGCAACGACTCGGTCACGAAGGTCATGGTGCGCGTGGCCGCGTCCCACGTGCCCTCCGAGGACGCGATGGACGTGCGGGTCGAGTCGACCCAGACGCCCGTGTACTTGTGCTTGTCACCGTCGAATCCGTAGATCCCGTGGCCCTCGAAGCCGCCGTCGGCGACGTAGTCCACCACCAGCCAGCGCCCGCCGCCGATCCGGCGGTTGGTCGACACGCCCTGCAACCTTATCGGGGCCGCGCCCGGACCCGGCCTTATCTCGGACTCCGCGTCCCACACACCCACGTCCTTTTCGAACACGTCGGTCGGGTCAGCCATGATGCGCGCGATACTACGCCATGATCCGGAAGCCGCTGACCGACCCGCTAGGGCCGCTCACTCACGGCACGCGGCAGGAGATCGGTCGCGGTGGCTGCCGTCCAGGTCAAGGTGGCGAACGCTGCGGTGGTCAGCGCCAGATCCAGACGGTCGATCTTGTCGACGGTGTCGCCGTGGGTGTGGTGCCATTCGAAATAGTTGCGCATGTCTTGAGAAACGCCGATCGCCGGAACGCCAAGCTTGTGCAAGGCCACGATGTCGGGCGCCGCGCGGGGCGCGATTGCAATCTGCGGGGGGACCAGGTTTGCAAGGGGGGCGACCCAGCGCTGCAACATAGCGAGGCTAGTCGTGACGCTCGCCCCGTCGCCCACCAATTGGTAGCCCGTCGGGCGGCCTGCGCCCGCGTCCGCCTCCAGGGCGGCCACGTGGCGGGGCAGCTCTGCTTTGTGGGCCGCCACGTAGCCGAGCGCGCCCGCGCCGTCGTTTTCCTCACTGGCGAACAGGACCACCCGGATTGTGCGCGCCGGCTTGAGGCCAAGGGTCGTGATGATCCGGAGCGTGTCGAGAGCAATGCCGCAGCCAGCGCCATCGTCCAGCGCGCCGGCTCCGAGATCCCACGAGTCCAGGTGCGCGCCGATTAGAACGATTTGTTCGTGCTCCTTGTTGCCCGGCAACTCGCCGACCACGTTCCAGTCGGGGCGCGGGCCGTCGTCAGTGATGCTGATGCGCAGCCGCACCTTGACCGATCCGGAATCTGCCACCAGCCGTGCCAGCAGATCCGCGTCTTCGGCGGCCAGCGCGGCCGCGGGAACCCGCAGGACACCGGGCTCATACAGCACTGCGCCCGTGTGTGCGAGGCGGTGCCGACCGGTGCCGGCCGAGCGCACCAGGGTCGCGATCGCGCCCGCGCGCGCCGATTCGATAGCGCTGCGCACACGCATCGGGGCCACGGCCGCATAGCCGGTGAAGTCCATCGTCGCGGCCATGACCTGGTTGAAAAACAGGATCTTCCCTCGGGCGCGATTGCCCAGCCCCTTGACGTCGTCGAGGGACGCCACCGCGACCACCTCACCGGTGATGCCGTCGACGGGCGTGGCCACGCTGCCGCCCAGCGCTGTCAGCACCAGGGGCCGCGCGGTGGGGCTCAGGATTTCGCCGCGCTCCTGGCCGCGCGTCCAGCCAGGGACCTGCACCGGCTCGCGGCGCACGTTCTTCAGTCCCATCTTGTGCATGGCCGCCTCGGCCCACGCCGCCGCGCGGTGGGCCGAGGCAGAGCCTGCGGGCCGCGCGCCCACTTTGTCCGCCAGCGCGCGCGCGAAATCGTAAGCGCCTTGAGTCGTCAGCGCTTCACCGGCGATCCGGGCGGGCACGGCGTCGGCGGCTTCTACAGCCGTGGGTGCGGCGGCGAACCCTGGCTGCACCAGATCCCCCGCGAATCCAAGGACGAATCCCAGGACGACGAGGACGACGAGGGCGACAATGGTGAGCGGCGCAACAGCGATGCTCCGCGCGAAGGTGCGAGACATGGCGAGGACCGCACCATACCCGAGCCTTCGCCACGCTCCCCCCCGTTTGTTTGACTTACGTGCTCAAGCGGCGCGGCGCTCGGATCGCCCGATGAGCACGTCGGCCGAGATGCCGAGCGCTTCGCGAAGCTTCGCGATCATCCCGATGGTGAGTGGTCGGCGACGGTTGAGCACCTCGGAGGCTCGTGATCGGCTGCCGATGATCCTGGCCAGGTCGGCGCGGGACATGCCCATCTGATCGAGGCGAAACTCTATCGCCTCGATCGGGTCCGGGGGATCGATGGGGTGGTGCCCCGCCTCGTAGGCATCAACAAGAGTCACGAGGATCTCCAGCTTATCGGCTTCGCGCGTCCGCGGCCGGGCGCCCCACAGCTTGTCGATCTCACGCATTGCGCGCGCGTGATCGCGTTCGTTTCTGATCGGGCGGATGTCCATGACTTCTTCCTCCGTTACAACTTCGAGACGCCGATTCGATCGTAGCTCGGGTGCGTGCCGATGAACTTGATCCAGACGGTGCGCCCCGGAAACCAGAGCTTGACGACCAACCTGTACTTGTTTCCGCCGATGTTGAAGACCACTCGCTCGCGGTCGACGATGATCGCCGTCGCGTGCTGCCGCTTGATCTCGGCCATCGTCGTCCACGCTGCCTTGTCTGCCTCGGCGAACCATGCCTTGAGCGGACCTTCCGCGTCGGCGTGCTTCATCCAGAAGTCTCGCAAGGTACCCCTGCGATCGGCTCATCGGGTTCAACCCGGCCGCCAGCGCGTGTCTGGGCTCATCGAGCAGGCCTGTCGATACCTCGGCTGCTACATCCATCGTCGCCAACCAGAGCGGTCGCGTCAGAACCGCAAGCGCTCCAGGGCCCCCTGGCCGCAGAGGGGGGCAGGGAAAAACGCGCGCCCCCGCGCCACACATGAAGTGATACAGTTGAGTAGCCCGGCGGTACCCCTTAGATGGGCTGGGTAGGAGTGCCGAGATGCATAATTTGTCTTGGAGAGCGTTCTCGCCGCTAGTTTTTCTGTCACTGCTCGGAGTGTCCGGCGCCTG
>JANPCZ010000040.1:0-6450 GCA_031431215.1 Myxococcales bacterium | reverse complement strand
AGGGGCTCCCTGGTTGGTGCCGCAGGCCTCGAGGCTGAACGTCGGCATCGAACACCCTCACACCGAGCCGACCCCCATGGAGGTCTGGTTCGACGACCTCGTGATCGGCACGCAGCGGGTCGGCTGCGGGTCGTAGGGGCGAAATCACCGCCAAGACCGGCGCGCCCGTTCGCTTTGCCTCAGCCGTCGGCTAATTCGCCGCGGTCGAGCTTGGGGACGGCGGCGGCAAAGCGCTCGGCGAAGTGCTCGGCCGACTTGGCCTGCGTCAGATCGAGATCGAAGTCGGGTGGGTCTTGCGGCGCGAGCTTGAGCAGCAGCTCATCGGCCTCGCGTCCCGACAGGCCCGCCGCCAGCATTTCGGCCCGGGTCGCCGCCCCCGCCTTCACGCCAAGTGACCCGCTGTCGTCGCTGATGAACCTGCGCAAGAGACCGAGCTCCATGCGCGACAGGTGGCCCCCGCAAACGTCGTAGTCTATCCACGCCTCGTACGACAGCGGCGCCACCCGCTTGAGCATGCCGGCCATCACGCGGCCGAACTCGCGGATCTCCCACTGCGCGTGGCGATCCACCCGCAGCGTAAGAAAATGCAGCAGGTTGTGCAGGTCCACCTTCCAGTACCACTGCGTGTAGGTCGACAGCGGCAGGTCGATGCGCGCCAGCTCCCGGGCCACGTCGTGCGACGTCAGCCAGTCGTAGGTGCCGACGGCGTTGTCGCGATTCACTTGCCAGCGACGCTCGGCCTCGGCGCGCAAGGCGGCGTCCAGCGGCTCGCCGCTGCGGCCCTGGTTGTTCTTGCGGCTCTGGGTCTGCATCTGAGCTGCAGGCGGCGTGTAGAACAGCTGCGGGATCAGGCTGTAGCGGCCCGACAGTTCGTTGACGTTGGCGGTGCGGTGGCGGATCCATTGCCGCGCGACGAAGATCGGCATGCAGCAGTGAAACTTCAGCTCGACCATCTCGCTTGGGGTGGTGTGCTTGTGCCGGCGCAGGTAGCGGATGAGACCGCGGGTCAGGTTCTGCTTGCGGGTGCCAGCTCCGTAGCTGACGCGCGCGGCGCGCTCGATGTCTTCGTCGGTGCCCATGTAGTCGACCAGGGCGACGAATCCGTGATCGAGCACCGGGAAATATGCACCCAGGATTTCTTCGGCCGCCGGGCTTACCGATCTCCGGGTTGTCTGCGGTTCGCTCACGGCGCGAACCTTACACCGGGTCGATGGCGGCGCGATCGCCCGATTCGACGTAGGCGCCCATGCCGCGGAATTTTTGGTAGCGCTGCTCGCGCAAATCGCTGGGCGACAGCTTGCGCAGGTCGGCCAGATGCCCGCGGATGGCGGCGGCCAGATTGCGCGCGGTGACGTCGAAGCTGCGGTGCGCTCCGCCCGGCGCCTCGGCGACAACCTCGTCGATGACGCCCAGACGCAGCAGATCCGTCGCGGTCATCTTCATCGCCGCCGCCGCCTCGGGCTTCTTGTCGTCGTCGCGCCACAAGATCGACGCGCAGCCCTCGGGTGAGATCACCGAGTAGGTCGCGTATTCGAGCATCAGGATGCGATCGGCAACACCAAGGGCCAGCGCGCCACCTGAGCCGCCCTCGCCTATCACCGAACAGATGATGGGCACCGGCAGGGACGCCATCACTTCCAGGTTCTTGGCGATGGCCTCGGCCTGCCCACGCTCCTCGGCGTCGACGCCCGGGTAAGCGCCGGGCGTGTCGACGAAGCACAGGATGGCCCGGCCGAAACGCGCCGCCAGATCCATCAGGCGCAGCGCCTTGCGATAGCCCTCCGGCCTGGGCATGCCGAAGTTGCGCGCCACATTCTCTTTCGTCCCGCGGCCCTTCTGATGGCCGACCACCAGCAGCGGCTCGCCGTCGAAGGTGGCGAAGCCGGCCACGATGGCTTGATCATCGCCGTAGCAACGGTCCCCGTGCAGCTCGATGAAGTCGCTGGCCAGGCGTGGCACGTAGTCGAGCGTGTAGGGTCGGCCCGGATGGCGCGACAGCAACACCTTCTGCCACGGCGTCAGGTCGGCGAAGATCTCGGTTTGCAACTCGGCGACGCGCGCCTCCAGCGTCGAGATCTCCTGCGCTAGATCGGACGAGCTGTGGGCGTACTGGCGCAGCTCATCGATACGCCGCTCGAGCTCCACCACCGGGCGCTCGAACTCTAGAACCGGGGCCTCGGTCGGTCGGGGGTCAGTCGTGGCCATTCCAGGCGGCATACTACCCGCCGGCCCGCCACTGCGCGATGATCTCGGCAAGGGCGGCGACCGCGTGAACCGAAGTCGCACGCAGCGCGGCGGTCTCCCTGCGAAACCAGGTTCGCTGTCGGCGCGCATACGCCGCCGTGGTGCGACGAGTCTCTTCCACCGCCGCCGCCAGCGACACAGCCCCATCGAGATGGCGCGACAAAGGTAAGTAACCAAGGCCCGCCAGCGCCCGGGTCGACGCGAAGCCCCGCGCGCGCAAGGCACGCACCTCGTCGAGAAAGCCCGCCGCCATCATGGCGTCAACGCGGCGGCCGATGGCGGCGCGCAGATCGTCGAGCGCCGGCTCGAGAACGATGGTGAACAAACGCAGCGGCGGCGGCGGCTCGGCCCGGCGGCGCAGTTCGGAAATGGGCACCCCGGTCTGCTCGAACACCTCCAGGGCGCGGCTCGTGCGCAACAGATCGTTGGGCAATATTCCGGCCGCCGCCGTCGGATCGATGCCGGCCAGACGCGCATAAAGCGCCGGCACACCGATCGCGGCCGCTTCCACCTGATGGCGCGCCCGGATGGCCGGATCGGCCGGTGGCGCCTCGAACAGGCCGGCGGTCAGCGCGCGAAAGTAGAGCCCAGTGCCGCCCACAATCACGGGCAGGCGTCCGCGACCAGTGACCTCGGCCAGCGCGACTCGGGCGCGCGCGGCCCAGGACGCTGCGGAGAACGGCTCGCCGGGGTCCACCAGATCAAGCAGGTGGTGCCGCCGCAACGCCCGGTCCTGCGGCGTGGCCTTGCCGGTACCGATGTCGAGGCCGCGGTAAACCTGCATCGAATCGCAGCTCAGGATCTCGCCATCCAGCGCGCCTGCGATTTCCATCGCAAGCGCGCTCTTGCCGGCAGCCGTCGGCCCCAGCACGGCGACCACCGCAGGAGGCGGCGTCACGTGCGCCCGAACCGGCGCTCGATCTCGCCGATGGGCATTCGCAACAACACCGGGCGGCCGTGCGGGCAGTGCGAGCGCAGATCGACGTCGTCGAGCTGGCCGAGCAGCGAAAGCACCTCCGGCCGCGACAGCACGTCGCCGGCGCGGGTGACGCTGTGGCAAGCCATGGTGGCAAGAACGTGCTCAAGTCGTTCCTCGACCAGAAGAGCGCCGCCGCCGTCGCCCAACCGGTGAAGCACGTCGAGCAGCAACGGCTTGGGATCTCCCGCTGGCAGCAGCGCCGGCGCCGCCCGCAAGCGCACCGTGCGCGGCCCGAACACCTCGACGTCGAAGCCCAGCCGGCCAAGGGCTTCCTGATTGGCCGGGTTGGCCATGGCGGAAGCCTCGCCCTCGTCGAGATCGATGGTCGCCGGGATGAACAGTTGCTGGCGGGCCACGCCGCGATCGCGGTGCGCTTCACGCAAGCGCTGGAACGCGACCCGCTCGTGGGCAGCATGCTGATCCACCAGGATGAGTTCGCTTGGCCCCTGGCATACCAGGTAAGTCCGGTGCAACTGGCCGATGTATTCCAGCGCCGCGAAAAAACCGCCCGGACGCGGCGCCGAGGCTGCAGACGGCGGGGCAAGCGCCTCGTCGCGCGCGCCGGTGGACAACGGTGTGGGCCGCGGCGGTGGAAAAACCACGCTGGTCTGTCGGTCGGTCGATTGTGATGCTGGGTGCGGCGCCGCCCCGTCAGTCGTCGTCGGGCCAGGCCCGCGGAAGCGTTCAGGCGGCAGGGTGTACGCCCGCATCGGCAGCGCCGCGGACGTAAGCCACGGCGCCTGCGCCACCGAGGCGGCGACCACGTGGCGCACGGCCGCGTAGACCTCCTGCGCGCGCGCGAACCGGACCTCCAGCTTCTGCGGGTGCACGTTGACGTCGACCTCGTCACCGGGCACATCGACGAACAGGGCGCCCAGCGGGTAGCGTCCCTTCTCTAGCAGTTCGCCGAACCCGGCACCGAACGCATGCAACAGCGATCGATCCCGGATGAACCGCCGCCCGACGAACAGGAAGGTCGACCGCGCCGTACTTGACGCTTCCTCGGGCGCCGCGAGATACGCCCGCACCCGCGCGCCATTCTCCTCGCCCAGCGCCTCGTGCAGCGCACCCGCGCCCCGCCGCGCCAACGCCGCTCGCACCCGCTCGGCCATGTCCCGATGCGGCGGCAGGTCGAGCGCCACCCGATCGTTGCTGCGCAGACGGAAATGCACCCCGGGGTGCGCCAGCGCCAGACGCAGCACCGCCTCCGAGACATTGCCGGCCTCGGTGGCCTCGGTCTTGAGGAACTTGAGCCGACCGGGCGTGTTGAAGAACAGATCGCGCACCTCGATCTGGGTGCCGTCCGGCATGCCAACCTCACGCGCGTCGGTCTGCACCCCCGCCGCCAGACCAAGTCGGAAGCCGGCGGCCGTCCCCTTCACCTTGGTCGACATCACCACCCGTGCCACCGCAGCGATGGACGGCAGTGCCTCGCCGCGAAAACCGAACGAGCGCAACCCCCACAGATCCGCCGCCGCCTCGATCTTGGACGTCGCGTGGCGCTGCACCGACAGCTGGGCTTCCGCTGGCGTCATACCGCAACCGTCGTCGACCACCCGCATGAGCCGGCGCCCGCCCGCCTCGATCTCGATGTCGATGCGCCGCGCGCCCGCGTCGAGCGCGTTCTCGACCAGTTCCTTCACCACCGAAGCCGGCCGCTCGACCACCTCGCCAGCCGCGATCTGATCGACCAGATCGGCCGCCAGCACGCGGATACGCGGCGCCCCGTCGGCGATCGCGGTCTCGGCTACCACCTCAGACACGCCGCGAGGTTACACCAACCGGGCCCCGGTCATCGCCAGTCCCGACGAAGCCCTTGCCAGCGAGAAACATCTCGATGCTCTCGCGCCGCGAGCCCTCGGGCTTGATGAAGCGCACGTCCGCGAAGTGCGCGGCCATCTGCTTTTTGAGCGCCTCGGTGTCGGGTCCCTGGAAGATCTTGCCGACGAATGCGCCGCCCGGCGCCAGCAACCTAACGGCGCGCGCCAGCGCCTCCTCGAACAGGCGGACCGAACGAGCCTGATCGGTGGCCCGGATGCCGGTGGTGTCAGGCGCCATGTCCGACAGCACCAGATCGAACGCGGCCAGATCGCCGAGCAGTTCGCCGTCGGTGGCCGTGAAAATATCGCCCACGATCACCCGGGTGCCCGCCACCGGCGCCGGCAACGCCTCTCGATCAATGCCAACCACGGCGCCGAACGCTCCGACCTTTTGCCGCGCGTACTGCAGCCACGAACCGGGCCGGCAGCCGAGATCGAGCACCCGGTCACCCGAACGCAGAAGCCGCAGCTTGCGGTCGATCTCCTCCAGCTTGAACACCGACCGGGCGACGAAGCCCTGGTCGCGGGCTTTGCGAAAGAACGCGTCGTGGCGCGTTCGGCGGTCTCTCTGCGACACGCGCCCGGCTTACTTGCCTTGGCCCTTCTTCGATGCCTTCATCGGGTTCTTCGACTCAAGCTCTTTCAGCGGCTGCGGCACCACGTACTTCTTCACGTCCTTGGTGCTGCCCTTGAGCAGAACCAGGCCATTCTGCGCACCCGGGACTGCGCCCTTGACCAGCACAACGCCCTTGTCCTCCAGCACCTGGACCACCACCAGATCCGACGCGGTGTAATTGCGATCGCCCATGTGGCCCGACATGCGCTTGCCCTTGTGGACCTTACCGGGCGTCAAGCGGCAACCGATCGAGCCGCCGTGGCGGAAGAACTCGTGGGTACCGTGGGTCGCGCTGTCGCCGGCCATCCCGTGGCGCTTCATGACGCCCTGGTAGCCCTTGCCCTTGGTGACGCCCACGGCATCGACCACGTCGCCTACCTTGAAGATATCCTCGGCCTTGATGATCTTGCCGACCTCGTACTTCGCCTCTTCACCCGCCTGCAGACGCACTTCGCGCATGAGCGCTGGCGCCTTCTCGATGCCGGCCTTCTTGAAATAGCCGGCGCTTGGCTTCGACAGCTTGGTTACGCGTTTGTCCTCGAAACCAAGCTGCACGGCGGTGTAGCCGTGCTTGTCCTGCGAACGCTGGCCGGTGACCACGCAGGGCCCGATGGCGAGTACGGTGCATCCCAGCGCCGACCCGTCGTCGTGGAAAACCTGGGTCATTCCCAGCTTGCGACCCAGAAGGCCCATCTTGAAAGACATGGTGCAAAGTCCTTTGGAAAGAGCGAAGTCCCTTGAAGAACGTGGGTTTATAGTCGTCAGCCCCCGGCCAGTCAAGGCAAAGGCCA
>JANPCZ010000039.1:0-56253 GCA_031431215.1 Myxococcales bacterium | reverse complement strand
ATCACCAAGCCAACTTCGTTCCAGCAGCGCGCACTCGACTTGCTCGGCGTGCAACTGTTGCCATAACTCAGCCTGGGAAATTCCTCGTCCGCGAGGAATTTCCCAGGCTTACGTCTCCCGACGCGGGGAACTTCGGCCTAGGTGATGGGTACCAGCCCACGCCCCTTGGCACACAGTTCGTAGAGTTCTGCACGGACACCCCGGACGTGGCAACGTGAGGACGATCTGGCAGGTCTCCAGGGCACTGGGCGTCAGCGTGCGGGACGTTCTGCCCCGAAGATGACCGCCCTGCCCAATCCCCGGTGCGCCGCGTGGTCCTCATCTGGTCCTCTCCGGTGTGCCACCGCGTGCGTTTCGTGCGCTCCGTGACCACCCCCGGCCCCGTCGGTGCGCGGGGTGCGCTTGGTGAAACCCGTCGGCCACGACTCTTAGTTCCGTTTGTTGAAAGTTCGATTCTTTCTGCGCCCACCATCGCGAATCACCGGAAATTGTAGGGGTTGGGGCCACTCAATTCGTCTTCGCGGGCAACTGACCGGGCGCGTCGGGCGCCGGCTGCGGCGCGGGCGGTCGCGCTGCAACCTTCGGTGCCGGCGCTGGCGGCGGCGCTGGTGGCGGCGGCTCTTTGCGTGGAACGCTGGACTTGCGCTTGAGCGCCCACCACGCGCCGTTGCCGGGCGAGAAGCTGACTTGCTCGATCATCGACAGCGCGCTGCCGAACAGGTAGCCGGGTGGCCGCGAGCGCACGATGAAGTAGTCGTAGTACGGCACCATGTCGGCGGTCAGATGCTGGGGCTCCCACGCGCCGGGCTCGGGTAGGGCGCCCGCCGGATCCTTGCGCCGACACGGCATGTGGCGCATCCCGCAGTACGCCAGCGGCGTCATCGCGTTGGCTGACGGATGGACGACGGGATACAGGTTCGGCAACCCGACCAGCGCCGACTCGATTCGCATGACCCGCGAGGTGCGATCGAACATCAGTCCCAGCGTGCGGCCGCCCGGCGGCAGTGCATCCATCACGGTCGCGAAGTCCTTCAACTCGTCGGCGTATTGTTTGTAGTGATCGATCAGCACCTGTCCGTAGAACCCGCACACCAGCACCGCGGGCGCCGCGATCCACACCCGCATCATGCCGCCCAGGTTACGCAGACCCGACGGGATCAGCATCAGCAGCATGACCGCCACCAGCACCGAGAAGCGCGGGTAGAAGGTCATCAGCTCGAACACATGCAGGTGGTGCGGCAGGCCGAAGAACGCCGCGGTGGCGCCGAAGAACAGCACGACGCCGGCGGTGCGCATGCGTGGCGGGTTGTGCGGATCGCGCGGCGCCCACAGCCCGACCACGCCTAGCACGAAGTACGCCGCCAGCACCAAGCCAAGCGCGTAACAGGCCTGCACGTCGACGTAGTCGGTGAACCCGCGCAGCACGTGGTACGGCAATTCGACCAGTCGCTTCTTGAGATCCTCCGCTATGGTCACGCGGCCGCCGTCGAGATCCGAGAGGCGCTCCCACTTCAGCACCGATAGCGTGTAGCTGAGGGTCTTCTTCTGCTTGAGCGGATCGGCGACGAAATCAGCGGTGAACTGCCAGAAGGACAGTGCCGCCGCTGCCGGCGCCAAGGCGGCAAGGCCCACCAACCGCCGTCGCCACGGCACTCCAGCGAATATCAGGAAGGTCAGGAATGCGCACACGCCATAAAGGAAGTTCTGCAGGTGGCAAAGGAACAGCAACAACGCCATCGTCGCGGTGCCGCCCCACACGCGCCACGACACCGCGTCGCGGATCAAGAACTTCGCCAGCAGCGCCAGCATCCACAGCAGCACCGGCAGCGACAGCGCGAAGCTGACGAAGCCGTAGTGCAGCGTCAGGTTGTAGGCCAGCGGGTACGCGACAAGCGCCGGGATGCGGCTGCGCCCACAAGCGCCCAGCAGCGCTGCCGCGGACGCGGGCATGCCGACCACGTAGAGCGCGATGATCAGTTTGTGCGCCAGCAAGAGCGGCATGAACTTGCCGAAGAACCACAGCCCCATGTAGTGAAGCGCATACGGAGCGATCTGGCGCGCCCCCTCGTAGAAGGAACCGTAGGGCGATGAGGCGCGGCCGTATTTGTCCAGCATGTCGGCGATCGACAGATGGAACGGCAGATCGAGCCCGGGCAGGAAGCGCGTCACATAGAGCGGCGCCAGGAACATCGGCAACAGGATCAGCCACCCGATCCAGAACACGCGCGCGTCCGGATCGAACGACTCGGCAAGCCAGGTTTTCACGCGCGCCAGGGTCACAGCGACGGGGGGGATATACATCGATTGCAGTGTCTGCGGGGGACAGGCTCGGTGCCGGTGGCAGTCTGGGTCCATTGCACGCGAGCCGACCCGACGCTAGCCTTCCTGCTGGCTCAAACGCTGCAGGTCGTCATGTCGAAGCCCGTCACCAAGAAGCCCGCCAAGAAGACTGCAACCCCGCGCCACACCAAACGGAAGGACGAACTGTCGGCCGAGGAGCTAGACAAGGCCTCCGGTGGCATTCTCATCGGTCTGTCGCAACCGTCGTTGGTGAGAGCTCCGGTCGAGGGAGTAGATGGCTTGCAGCTCGACCAGATGGCCGTCCGTTCCAAGAAGCTGCCGCTCTAGTCGCTCTAGTCGCCTGGCTCGGCGGAGCGGCCGCCGATGACGAAATCCGCGATCTCGTGGCGGTCGATCTCGAAACTGGGGCCGTCCGGGTTAACCACGACACCGTCGAACTCGACGTCGTCGGACACGCGCCGGAAGATCGATAGCGCCGGCGACGCGATCCACGCGCAGTGGTGGTTGCGCACGTGCAGGTGATCGAAGTCGCTGAAAACCGGCAGCAGCTTGTAGCCGTCGGCGCGATGGATGACCAGTATCTGCCGGCGCGGATCGCGCAGCAGGGCGTCCCACGGCAAGAGGCCATCGCGCGCTCCGGTCTCCCGCACACCAAGCAAGAGCGTGCTGCCCAGCAACTCGGCAAACACCTCGCGGCGCGATCCCTGGCCCCAGGGCGCGTTGTGGCGCGCGATGGCGGCGCAGAGCCGCAGGTTCATGGGCGGCGGCTCTGCCCGGATTCGATCACTGTCCCGCAGCGTGAGTAGCGCCACCGGTCCCTTGCTTCGCTTGGTCCATCCAGAAAAAACGCCGGCGGCGCCGCGATCTTCCCCCGTCGGCGACCCCAGCGTGGGCGCCCGCGTCAGTGAATCTCGGGCTCGGCCATCGGGGCGGTGCCCTCGAGAAAATCGAAGTCGCAGCCACGATCGGCCTGCGTGATGTGGCGAGCGAACATCACGCCGTAGCCGCGCTCGAACCGCGGCGGCGGTTGCTTCCAGGCCGCCCGCCGCCGGCCAAGCTCGGCGTCGTCGACCCGCAACGTGAGCCGGCGCGCGGGCACATCGAGCTCGATGATGTCGCCGGTCTTGACCAGCGCCAGCGGACCGCCGACGTAGCTCTCGGGCGCGACGTGCAAGACGCAGGTGCCGTAGCTGGTGCCGCTCATGCGCGCATCCGACACGCGCACCATGTCGCGCACGCCCTGCTTGAGCAGCTTCTTCGGGATCGGCAGCATGCCCCACTCGGGGAAGCCGGGCCCGCCCTGTGGGCCCGCGTTGCGCAGCACCAGCACCGACGCGGCCGTCACGTCAAGCGCGTCGTCGTCGATGCGCGCCGCCAGATCGTTGTAGTCGTCGAACACCACCGCCGGGCCCGCATGCACCAGCAGCTTCGCATCGCAGGCGCTGGTCTTGATGACGGCGCCGCCAGGTGCCAGGTTGCCGCGTACCACCGCCAGGCCGCCCTCGGGCGACAGTGCGGTGGCCGGCGTGCGGATCACGTCGGCGTCGTGGATCTCGGCTCCCGTGATCTCCTCGCCCAGCGTTCGGCCGGTGATGGTGCGCTCGCCTCCGTGCAGGTGCGCCGCTAGACCTGCCAGCAGCGCGCGCAAGCCGCCCGCGTAGTAGAAATCCTCCATCAGGTGTTTCTGGCCCGACGGGCGCAGGTTGGCGACCAGCGGGGTGGTGCGCGACAGCGCGTCGAAATCATCCAGCGTCAGCTTGACGCCCGCGCGACCTGCCATGGCGATCAGGTGCACCACGGCGTTGGTTGACCCGCCGATGGCCATCAGCACGGTGACCGCATTCTCGAACGCGCCACGCGTGAGAATGTCGCGTGGCTTAAGATCCTCCCACACCATGTCGACGATGCGGCGGCCGCATTCGCTGGCCATGCGCGCATGGCTCGAATCCACCGCCGGGATCGACGATGCGCCCGGCAGCGACAGGCCCAGTGTCTCGGCGATGGCGGTCATGGTCGACGCCGTGCCCATCGTCATGCAGGTCCCGGCCGAACGCGCGATGCCGTATTCCATCTCGCGCCAGGCACATTCATCGATGTTGCCGGCGCGCAGCTCGTCCCAGTACTTCCAGACGTCGCTGCCGCTGCCCAGGATCTGGCCGCGCCAGTTGCCGCGCAGCATGGGCCCGGCGGGTAGGTAGATCGCCGGCAAGTTGGCGCTGGTGGCGCCCATGATGAGCCCGGGCGTGGTCTTGTCACAGCCACCCATCAGCACGCAGCCGTCGATGGGATACGAGCGCAGCAATTCCTCGGCGTCGATGGCCAGGAGATTTCGGTACAGCATCGTGGTCGGCTTCTGGAAGTTTTCCGACAGCGACATGGCGGGCAGCTCGATGGGGAAGCCGCCTGACTGCCACACGCCGCGCTTCACTTCTTCCACGCGCTCGGGGAAATGGCTGTGGCACGGGTTGATGTCGCTCCACGTGTTCAGGATGGCGATGACCGGCTTGCCCTCGAACTCGCGCCGGTCGTAGCCCATCTGCGCCGTGCGCGAACGGTGCCCGAACGCGCGCAGGTTCTGTACGCCGTACCAGCGGTGGCTGCGCAGATCGGTGGGCGTCTTCTTGCGGGTCAACGAACGCTACCTCGACCCGCCTGGCGAAGCGCTCGCCAGCATGCGGTCCCATGCCAGAAGATCGACCGCCGCCTGTTTCACCTGCGCGTGCTTGTCGACTTCCAGATTCGATAGCAAGGGCGCCATCGGGCCCATGTCGGCTATGCCGGCCAGGGTGACGGCCTCGTGCAGCACGCGGATGGGCGAATAGGCATCGCGACAATCTTCCAGCGGCAGGTAAGCCGCGCGCAGGGTCTCGGCGGTGGCGTAGTCTTTCCGCTTGAGGGCATCAAGCAGCCGCGCCGATCCATTCGGCGCCACGCACACCGAGCCCGACGTGAAGCCGTTGATCTGGAAGTCGCGCAGATGCACGATCGCCGGCCGCTCGCCCATGCCGCTGACGATGTACCTGCGGTCGACAAGCTCGCACAGCTTCGACAGGAACGGGTCCTTCAGCGGATCCTCGCGCACGATGGCGTACTTGATCGCCGCCACCACCTTGGCTTCCACCAGGCGAGCCACCGATTCAGGCGTCAGGTAGCCGTCCTGCTTGATGTAGACGATGACGGGCTTGCCGAAAGCCTCGGCGAAGCGTTGCAGGCCGACCTCGACGCCGGCGACGGTCGACCCGAACGCCATCGGCAGCGCCATCGCAGTCGGGAAGCCGCGCGTCTTCAGTACCGCCGCCTGATCGATCATCTTGCCGAAGTCCGGCCCCACCGATGGGATGATCCAGGTGTTGGCCGCCGCCGCCTCACCAAGCGAGTCGATGACGGCGGCGTATTCGTACAGCCCGATGTTGTAGAAGTTCGCGTTGCCGCCGTAGAGCAGTGTGGTCACGCCACCCGATTCGATGTGCCTGATGAGGGCGGTGTTGGCGGCGCGGTTGGGCGTCAGGTCCGTGGCGCGCGCCAGCGGCGGCACGGCCAGCACCGAGCGTCCGAGATCATCGAAGGTGACGGCCGAGGTCTTCATGCGCGGACTCTTACACGAAAGCTCGACAATGGTTGGTCGACGTCCGGGGTGAAAACGATCTCATCGGGGACGTGTCTCCTGTCGGGTACCGCCGCGGGGTAAGCTGGATCCATGGCCTCGGACCCGGACATTCGCTGGAAGCAGCGGTTTCAAAACTTCAGTCGCGCCTACGTCCTGCTTGGCGACGCCCTCGAACATGGCCCGGCTGCTCTGTCCCTGCTGGAAAAGGAGGGCGTTATCCAGCGTTTCGAGTATTCGTTCGAGCTGGCCTGGAAGACGACCAAGGACTTTCTCGAGGCTGGCGGGCTCGTCATCTCTCCGGTGACACCCCGGCAGGTGCTCAAGGATGCCTTTGCGGCCAAGGTCATCACCGACGGCCAGACCTGGATCGACATGCTCGATCACCGCAACCTCTTGTCCCACACCTACGATTCCGCGGTCTTTGAACAGGCCGTGGCGGCCATAGCCGCCCGCTACGTGCCCGCGATGGCCGAGCTGCACCAGTACCTCGTCGCCAAGGACGGGTTGGTCCCATGAAGCCGGCCCCGCTCGCCCCGGCCGAGATCGCCCTGCTCACCAGTGTCTTCCTGCGCCACCCGGAGATCACGGCGGTGAAGCTCTTTGGCTCCCGCGCCAAGGGCACCCACGCTCCCCATTCCGATATTGACCTCGCCCTGTGGGGCGACGTTGACGCCGTGGCGGCCGAGGCGATTGCCGCCGAGCTGGACGAGTTGCCGCTGCCGTACCACTACGACGTGAAGCCGTTCGACGGCATCACCTTGGCGCCCCTGCGGGAACACATCGAGCGCGTCGGCATCACGGTCTATGGGGCCGGCGACCCGATCACGACACCCCGATCGTGAAACCCGCGTAACCCGCGTCGCAGGCATCCCGTTTCCCGCCCACGCGCCCGGGATCGGTTGGCCCGATGGTTGCTCTGACGCGAGCTGTGTTAGCGTTTCCGCCGTGGTCAGGCCTGGCTTATTCGTGGGCGCGGCGATGCTCGCTGCCAGTGCGGCAGGGTGCCTGCTCTACACGAACCCCATCAACATGGCGCCGGAGCTGAGCAAGGTGACTGGCCCCGATCGGCTGGTTCGTGGCCAGGCGGCCACCTTCAAGGTGACGCCGACGGATCCCGATCAAGACGCGGCCACGTTGGCGCTGCAATGGCGCAAGGCCGCCGGGGCGTGCCCGATGACCATCGAGGAGGCCGGACGACGCGGCAGTGCCGGGTCGGTCAAGCCCGAGTACGACGTGACGCCCGATTCGCTGGATCCGTTCTGTGTGTGGGTGGTCGTCACTGACGAGCATGGTGCACAGGCGTTTGCGTCGCGGGTTGCTCAGGCGGCCAACCAGCGTCCGGTCGCGAAGCTGCAAGTCGTCGCCACGGCGCCATCCGGATCGGCGCTCAAACCTGCGGCCACCGGGCCGTACGAGCTGTACTCGAAGTTTCGTGTGTCGGCAGCCGGCTCTGACGACTCCGACGCGGCCGACAAGGGCAAGCTTGCGCCGCGCTTCACCAACGCCGGCCCAGCGGGCCCGATCAAAACTGAACGCTGTCCCGAGCTGCAGGACGCGCGCGACATTTGCTTTGCTGCCGATGTGCCGGGCACGTACCGGGTCGAGCTTGTGGTGGGTGACGGCATCGACGACAGCGAGCCGAAGGTCGAGACCTTGGTAGTCAACCCCGACCGCCCGCCGTGCATCGAGATGGGATCGATCATGCCGCGCTTGCTGGGGGAGGGCGGGTTGCGGCGCGGGTACGATGAGGCTGTGGTGTTCGAAGTCGGTCGCGTCACCGACGACGGCGATCCCTTCGCCGGTGGCCTGGGCCAGAACTTCACCTGGTACTACCGCGAGGGCAGGGCGACCCAGGCGCCCTTCAATCGCGTGCCCGGTTTGCGCGACTACCGGTGGACAGTGCGAGCCAATTACTTTCGCCCGGGTACCACGGTGCAGGTGCGGGTCGAGTACCGCGATCGGGTCGACCGTAACGATCGGCTCGCGGCCTGCGGCGCCACCGACGCCGCCTTGTGCAAGGTGGATTCGCAGCTCGACTGCGCGCAGGCGGTGACCTGGACGGTGGAGTACTACTAGCCAGATGGCGACGGCGAGGCCAGGAACGCTCACCGGATTTCTTGTCGTGGCGCTCGCGGCCTGCGGCGGCAGCAGCGACACAAAGGGCATTAGCTATGACGCCGCCTCGGACGTATCCCGACCAAGCGCAGGCAGTACTGGCGCGGCGGGGATGTCTCTCGGCGCTGGCGGGGGCGGTGGCGGTAACAGTGGCAGCGCCGGCAGCGCCGGCAGTCCCATGGGCATGGGCGGTCGCGGCGGTGGCGGTGGGGCCCCCGTCGATGCCGGCCGCAGCGATACCCCCGCCGCCGCCGCGGACGCAGCGATCGGCGCAGACGCCGGCTCTCCCCCGCGCGACGTCGCGCCTTTCTGCGCCGTCGTCGTGACGCCCGTGATACCGGGCCGCTTTCTCGATCTGCCGTCGGGTCCAACGTCGCGTCTGGTGGTACGCGGCGAGCTGACCGGCAACGCCATTCCAGGCACCCCGCGCTGGACGTGGACAATCATGCACGACGGCGTCACCACGATTCCCAGCACCCCGGTCGACGGCAACCCGGCGCAAGTGCAATTCCCGCTGGTGCAGCCCGGTCGCTACCTCATTTCGGTGCGCGTCGACGGTGGCACCCCTATCTGCCGCGGCACGGGAACCGCCAACGCCCTCCATCTCGACGAACTGACCGCCGATTACCTGGTCCGTGTGACCGGCAGTGCTGGCAGCGTGATGCCGCCGCAGGAAGCCCGCATCACCATCGCCGCTGGCCGCGCCAAGACCCAGAATCTGGTGTTCGATACCCAGGCGACCAGCGCGCTGGAACTCGACCCGCAGACCGGTGATGAGCTTTCAGTCGCGATCCCGTCGTACATCCGCATCACGTCGCCGCGATCGACCATTCGTTTCGAGGGCTCGAACGACACGCGCCCGTTTGCGGTGCAGCTCAATCCGGCGTTGCCCTGGGACGTGCTGGTGATCCCGGTCCGGGCCACGGTGGCGCCCATGTTCTATGAACAGATGACGCTCGCGGCCCTGCGCGCGCAACTGCCGTTGAAGCTGGACCCGGGTGCGGCGGTCAGCGGACGCCTGTCGGCGGCGAGCGGGCCGGTCGAGGGTGCGCGCGTCCTCCTGCGCTCAAAGGTGCTGCCTTCGACCTTCGGCGCAGCCAACGCAATGGGGGCGTTCGCGCTGCGCGCACGTCCCGGCGTGCATTCCCTGATCGTGCTGCCGCCGCCCGGATCGTCACTGTCCGAGGCACGCATCGACGACGTCATCGAGATCGCATCACCGGCGCCCCCGATGACCCGGATCGATTTTCGCTGGCAGACCGTACCGATGGTGAATCTTGCGGTGGTCGTGCTTACCCCCGACGGCATGGTGCCGGCGAGCCCCGTGCGGGTGCGCCTGGAAAGCGATCCTGCCGGCATCCCGCGCGCCGCCACGCTGACCGTCAACGACTTTGCTACCGACGTGGCGGGCGTCCTGCGCGTCGACACCGTCACCGCTGGCAACCTGGCCAGTTTCGCCGATCTACCGCGCGCCGTTTACCGCGTGACGCTGTTCCCTGCGGCTGACGACCGTTCCGGTTCCGCCATCACCGTGGCGACGATCAACCTTGCCGCAAATGCCAGGGCCATGTGGACGGTGCCGTTCGTGCGTCGGGTGAAGGTCACGGGTCGGCTGGTGAACGCCAAGCTGGATCGCGCTGGCGTGCGCCTGATCGCCTTCGATACCGCCGCGGATCTCGCGGTGGCGTCACCGGCGGCGTTGCTCGACGCCGGCGGCCGCTACGAGTTGATGCTCGATCCCGGCCGCAGCTACCGCCTGTTCGTCGATCCCGATCCGGTCCGTGCACTGCCGCGCTCGCCGCTCGGCGGTGTCACCGCCCCCGTCAGTGACAAGGTCCTCGACGATCGCTCGCTGCCGTCGGGCGTGGTGTGGAGCGGCCAGGTCACCTACGGCGGAAGCCAGCCTCAGGCTGGCGCCGTGCTGCAGGCGTACTGCATCGGCGACGCACCTGATTGCGTGGACCCGGGCTCGATCGTGCCCGCCACCGCGCGCCCGGTCGCCGAGACTGTGTCCGACGGTGATGGTGGCTTTCACCTGGTTCTGCCCGACCCGGGAACGAGCAACTGACTTGCGACGCCTGGGCCTGCTACCTGGTTTGATATTCGCCGCAGCGGCGCTTGTGCCGGCGGCAGTCCTGGCGCAGGCGCCGGTGCAGGATCCGCCGCCCGCCGCAGCCGCGCCAACTCCCGCACCGGCAGCACCGCCGGCAACCGCGGCGGTGGCACTGGATCGCGCTGCCGCCGCCTACGAATACGGCGACATGTACCAGGTGGTCGCAGCGGCGCGCGCGGTGACCGAAGGTGCGCTGCCGGCGAGTGACGAATTCAAGGCGCGCGCGTTGCGTTTCCTGGGCATCGGCCTGCACCTGACCGGCCAGATCGAGGGTGCCGAGACGGCGTTCGTGCAGCTCCTGCGCCTGCGGCCGCAGACCAGGCTCGATCCCACCACCACACGGCCCGAGGTTGTGGCTTTCCTCGAAGACGTTCGCCGTCGCCACGGCGGCGCAATCGAGCGTGAGCGCCGCGCCGAGATCCGGTCGCGCAAGAGTTTCCTGTGGACCCTGCTGCCGCCGGTGGGCCAGTTCCAGAACGGTGACCTCGCCCGCGGAATCATCATCGCGGGCCTCGAGGCCGCCAGTCTGGGTGTCGCCCTGACCACGAACCTGGTGCTCAGTGCTCGCCGCCACCCCGATGGGACGTTCAATGACGATCCCGCCGCCAGGCGGTTGAAGACCTGGAACCACATCAGCGTGGCGGCGCTGGCCGTCAGCTACGCCGCCGGCGTCATCGACGCCATGCTGCGCTTCGATCGCGATCCCGACGAGCAACGCTCGGTCGAGGTCGCGGTTTTGCCCGGCGGCGCGGCGCTGCTGGTCCGCTTCTGAGCCGACAACCCATCGTGACGGTGGACGGACCGGTACCCGCGGGCGTAATGATCCGGGCGTGAAAAGACGCGACTTCTTGACCGCCTCCTGCGCCGCTGGCGCCGCCACCGCCACCGTCCCCTGGGGCCGCTTCGGGCAGGCGCGGGCCGCCGACAAGTTCGCCCGCGATCGCGACTGGACCGGCAACGTGCCGGTGACCTATCCGGAACCCGGCGTCGAGGTGCTCGACAAGCGCTTCGCGAAATACAAGATCGGCAACGCCAACATCCAACGCATCGCCACTGGGCAGCGCTGGGCCGAGGGCCCGGTGTACATGCGCGATTGGGGTTGTCTTTTGTGGAGCGACATCCCGAATAACCGCATCATGCGCTGGACCGAGGAGACCGACGCGGTCAGCGTGTACCGGTCGCCGTCGAACTTCACCAACGGCAACACCCGCGATCGGGTGGGGCGCCTCGTCAGCTGCGAGCACGACGCGCGCCGGCTGACCCGCACCGAGCACGACGGCACCATCACCGTGCTTGCCGACAAGTACAACGGCAAGCGGCTCAACGCCCCCAACGACGCCGTGGTGGCCGCCGATGGCGCCATCTGGTTCACCGATCCGGGCTACGGCATCTTGCTTGAATACGAGGGCCACAAGGCCGAGTTCGAGATCAAGCCTGCGGTGTACCGCCTGGATCCGGAAAGCGGCGCTCTGGCCGTGGTGGCCGACGATTTCGTACGGCCGAACGGCCTGTGCTTTTCACCCGACGAGAAGAAGCTGTACATCGTGGACACCGGCGCATCACACACGCCGGGCGGCCCGCGCCACATCCGCGTGTTCGACGTCGCGGGCAGCAAGCTGGGCCGCGGCAAGGTCTTCGCCGACTTCAAGCCGGGTTTCGCCGACGGCGTTCGCTGCGACACCGACGGCAATGTGTGGTGCAGCTGGGGTTGGGGCGGGCCCGACACCAACGGCGTGCGCATTCACGCTCCCAACGGCGACGCCATCGGCCGCATCCACCTACCCGAGATCTGCGCCAACCTGTGCTTCGGTGGCGTCAAGCGCAACCGTCTGTTCATGTGCGGCAGCACGTCCATGTACGCGGTCTATGTCGAGGCGCAGGGCGCGCTCACGCCGTAGCCCGGGCCATCGAAAACGTAGGCGAGACAGGGATTGAACCTGCGACCCGGCGCGTGTAAGGCGCCTGCTCTACCACTGAGCTACTCGCCTGGAGCCGGGCCGAGTGTAGCGCGGCCACCCGGCCAGGAGCAGCCAAGTCGTGCATCTGCCTTGCAACTTTCCTCGGCGCTGAGATATTAGCCGCCGTCCACCCCACGGACAGGTGACGGCCATGTCGGAAACCCCAGGGCAACGGCGCCAGCTACCTCGTTACGAGGTCCACGCCTACGTGGACTACACCGGCAACGAGGTGCTGCTCTACCACCGCATCCAGAACATCTCGCTCGGCGGCATCTGCATACAGTCGGCGGGTGTCGAGGACATCGGCACCGTGGTCGACCTGGTCATCAACTTCCCTGATCTGACCGCGTCGGTGTCGCTCAAGGGCGAGGTGGTGTGGGTCAACCGCGAGGCGCCCATGGACATGGGCATCCGCTACGTCGACATCGACGACGACAAGAAGGACACCCTGCGCAAGTACCTGGGCATGGTCAAGAAGACCCCCGCTCCCTGACGGTCACGGCAGGGTCAAGAGGCCGTCGTTGGCCGCCGCGTGGGTCGCGACGCTGGCCAGCCGCGCGAGATAACGACGGAAGTCCTTGCCGCCGGGCACCCCGGCGTCGCGGCGCAGGTGGATGTCGGTGATGCGGGTGACGGCGAAGCGGCAGCAGGCGAAGCGCAGCTCGGCGGCGAAGGCGGCGCGCTCGTCGGCGGTCGGGGCGCGCACGCTGGCGTAGCCGTCGATGAAGGCGCGCGTGACGTCGGGGCGGAAGTCGTCGCCGCCGTAGCCGAACGCCAGCACACACACCGCGAGATCGTAGACCAGTCGCCCCCACGACGCTTGCTCGAAGTCGAGCACAGCCGAGAGCGTGCCGTCGTCAGCAAACAGCACGTTGTCGATGAACAGATCGCCGTGAATGAGACCGAGCTGCAGGTCGGGACGGCGGGCCTGTGCGAGATCCCCAAGCTCGGGCCCCAGGATGCGCGTCGCTTCGGCGAGCGCCGGATCGCCGGGTGCCTCGGCCAGGATGCGGGCGAAGCGCCGGCCGATCTCATCGGGCTCGTAACGCCCGGGGCGATGATCAGAGAAGTCGGCCCCCGCCAGGTGCAGGCGGCCGAGCGCCAATCCCACCTGCTGCGCGTGCCTGGGCCCGATCTGCGTCCGCTGCAAGGTGTGGCCTTCGATCCAGGGAAACAGCGACACGTGCACCCCCTGCCACAGGACGAAGGCTGAGCCGTCGCGCGCGACCATCGGCGCCGGTGTCGGCAGACCGCGCGCCGCCACGTGTACGACGATGGCGGCCTCTCGTTCGACGTCAACGCGAGACTTGCCCTCGTTGATGCGCAAGAACAACCGGCCGCTGTCGGTATCGACGGCGAAGTTGGTGTTGATGGTACCGGCCGTGAGCGCGCGGTGCCCGCGGTAGTCAGCGATGGCGAAGCCGTGCAGGATCTCGCGGACTTGCGCGTCGGTGAGGGTGCGAAACGTGCCCATGAAATGCGGAGTCCCGTGAAGGGACCGGCATTGTAGCTTGACGCAGCCTGGCCCCGCTTGCTCTAGTTCCGCCCGTGACGTCGGAGCGAGACCGGTTGGTCGAGGGGCATCTGTCGCTGGTGCATGCGCTGGCGGGCAAGCTCAAGATCAAGCTTGGCCGGGCCATCGACTTTGACGACCTGGTCGGCTACGGATCGAAGGGGCTGATCGAGGCCGCCGAACGTTTCGACCCGGCGCAGGGGGTCGTGTTCACGACCTTCGCGTACTACCGGATCCGTGGCGCCATGCTAGACGGCGTACGCACGATGGGCTGGTACTCGCGCTCGGACTACGCCCGCTACCGCGCCGAGGAGCGCGCCCACGAGTTGTTACGAAACCTATCGGAGCGCGAGGGTGCCGCGAACGAGGCGGGGGCCGGGGCGGGCGGCGACGATCGTGCCGCGACGCTGGAGAACATCGCCGAGATTCTTGGGCAGGTCGCGACGGTCCACATCACCAGCATCGAAGCCGCCAAGCACGTGGCCGACGACAAGCTGCCGGCCGCCGATGCCAGCCTGGAACTTGGTCAGATGAGCGGGCGAGTGAATGATGCGCTCAAGACTTTGCCCGAAAAGGAACGCCGGCTGATGGAGCTGTATTACTTCGGCGACAAGAACCTGGAGGAAGCCGGCGCCGAGATGGGGCTGTCGAAGTCGTGGGCGTGCCGCCTGCACGCGCGGGCGGTGGGGCTGCTGCGCGACGCGATCGCGGACTGAGATTCTTTTCGCGCAACTTGGCGTCGCGTCGCCCGATGACCAGCCATGAAAGTAGGCGATACCCCGCCAGTCGGCGGGCTCCATGGACCTGCCCCGCCACCAGAAAAGACTGCCGGCGCGGGCGCCACGAAGCGGGCGTTCGTCGAGGTGCTGAGCGAGGGTAAGGGGCCCGCGGCCGCGACGCCGCCACCTCCCGCCACCGCCAGGCCGCCCGAAGTGGCCCGGGCGCCGGCAGCCAGCCCGACGCGCGAATCGCTGCAGAAGTTCCTGCAAGGGGCCATCGACGCCGAGAAGGAGATCGACACCGTCCTCAAGGCCGCCGCGCGCGGCAAGACCTTCAGCGCCGGGGAACTGCTGGCCCTGCAGTCCAAGGTGTTTCGCTACTCGCAGAGCGTGGAGGTGATCTCACGCGGCCTCGACAAGTTGGTCGGCGCGGTCAAGCAGACGCTGGGCACGCAGGTGTGAGTTCTTTTCTGGTATCTTGCCGCCCGATGCGACGCCTGTCGGTGCTGGTCCTGGGGAGTCTCGTGTTTGCCGTCGGAGCCTGCTCGCTGCCCATCCACCACGGCCTCGACGAGCCCGCGGCCAACGAGATGATGACCGCACTCGAACGCGCGGGTATCGGCGCCGAGAAGATGCGTGAGGAAGGCGCGAACTCGGCTGGGTTCGTGGTCAAGGTCGCGAGCGGCGACGCCACCCGGGCGATGGAACTCTTGCGATCGATGGGACTACCGCGCGAGCGTCACGCAGGATTCGCCGAGACCTACGGCCAGCCCAGTCTGGTGCCGAGCGCGACCGAGGAGAAGGCGCGCTTTCTTCAAGCCCTGTCGAGCGAGATCGGGCGCACCCTGGAGACAGTCGACAGTGTGGTCAACGCGCGGGTTCACCTGGTCCCGGCCGAGACCGACCCGCTCGATACCTCCGGCAAGCCGCGGGTGCCGGCGCAGGCCGCAGTCCTGCTGAAAGTGCGCGCCGGCGCGCCGCCCATCAAGGAGGCGGACGTGCAACGCCTGGTGGCCGGTAGCGTGCCGGGCCTGCAGCCGGGCGCGGTCGCGGTGGTCGTGACTTCGGCGCCGGACAGCCTGTCGGGCATTGCGCCCGCCCTGGCGGCGCTCGGGCCCCTGCGGGTGTCGCCCTCGAGCCGGCCGATGCTGCTTGGCGTGCTGGCTGTCGCGTTGCTGGCGGTGGCGGTGCTGGCGGGGCTGCTGCTGGTCACGGCTCGGCGCCTGTCGGGCCTGCAGCGCGAGCGCGAGCGCGCTGCCTGAGCCGACTCGCCGCGGGCGGGACTTACCGCGTCGTCGCGAGGTATTGAATGCGATAGCCCGCCTCCGGCAGCACCAGGGGTACCCGTGCCAAGAGCGCAGCCAGGCGGGCGGGGTGCGCGAGTAGCTTGGCGCGTGCTGCCACGTCGAGCGACAGCAATGACATGACGGTCGCGTGCAGCGCCGGGTTCTGGACCAGCACATCGCCATGAAGGCCGGTGGCCAGCAGCCGCACCTGGAGCAGCGGCTGTCGGGTCGAACGGGCCAGGTCAGGCAGAAGGAGCATCACGCGATGGCTGCGGGCGACGTCGGGGTCGAGGCAGCAGGCAAGAACGATCTCGTCGATCTCGATGAGATCGTCCAGTACGAGTCGTCGCAAGCGATCCTCGATCGCGCGTCGATGGAGAGCGTCGCGTGGGCGGTCCGTGCGCTTCGAGGCATACAGCGCCGGCAGTTCGAGGACGCAAACCTTGATGCCGAGGAAATCCACCTCACTCGCGTTCCGGCGGCCGGCCTCGAAGTCGGGGATCGCGATCAGCTTGAGGTGCACGTCTATCTCGGTGCCCGTGGCGTCATCGATGTACTGCTGAAAATCGCGGCCCAACACCAGGCCCAGGTCGGGCGCCACGCCCGCGATCCGCGCCACCGATCGCCGCACGCACTCAGCGTTCTCGGGGGTTGCTCGGATGAGCACGTCCAGATCGTGGGAGAACTCGAAGGCCTGTCGCAGGACGCCGGCCTGGCCCCCGATGACCACGAACTCGGCGTTCTCCTGCAGAAGGACCGCGAGCTGGTCGCGGATGTTCATCGGCGTTCGCGACGCTGCTCAGCCCGCCGCGCCTGCTCACGGTAAAGGTGGATCTCTTCCGAGCGTCGCAACCATTCGTCAAGCGGTGGGTAGGCTGTGGGCGCGTGCGCAGGATCGGGCGCCGCGGGGGTCAGATCGACGCCAAGGACATGCGAAAGGCGCTCGTCCTCCTCGATCTCCTCGAGCAGTGCCCGGATGAGATCGTCGCCGTGAATCTCGGGCAGCGGCTGGGCCCGCGCATGACCGTCCATGCCAGTGAAGCTAGCACGGCGGAAAAAACCAGGAACTCGAAGCAAGAGTGCATCGAGTGGGTCAAGCGCAGCCCCAACCCGTTCGATGGCGAGTCCGAGATCGAGATCCGCCAGGTGTTCGAGGCGACGGATTGCGGTGAGGTGTTCACGCCCGAGCTGCAGGAGCAAGAGCAGCGCATCCTCCAGCCGGCCGCCCAGAACGCAAAGCCGTAGCGCACTTGTGCTTGACTCATGACCCACCGCGAAGCTTCGGGCCATCGACGCGGCCCCGTCAGCCTTGCAGCTTCTTCTTCAGCGCTGCCAGCGCGTCGTCGCTGGCGCTGGTCTCGCTCATCGCGTTCAGCTTGCGTTCCGCGTCCACCTGCGCCGCGGTCTGGCCCGACAGCTCATCGCCCAAGCTGGCCTCGGCCTCGATGGCATCGACCTTGGACGACATGCGATCGAACTCGTCGAAAGCCGACGTCTTGCTCGACATCGGGCTGCCCTGCTTCGCTGCGCGCGCCCGCTCGCGGAGCGTGCCCTGACGGAGCTTCACGTCCTTGACCCGCGCCTCGAGCGCCTTCAGGCCCACGGTGAGCTGCTCGACGTAGGCGGCCTGATCACGCAGTGCCTTTTCGGTCTCGATCCGTTCGGCGTCCTTCTCGGCCTTGCGCCGCAGAGCCTCTTTCGCAAGTGCGTCGTCGCCCGCCTGAACGGCGCGGGTCGCGTGCTGTTCCCAGTTCGCGGCCTCGGCGGCCACCGATTCGACCTTCTTGGCGAGCAGCTTCTCCCCCGCCATGCAGGTCGCGACCTCGGTGCGCGCCTGGCGAGCTGAGTCCTCCATGTCCAGGATCAGCTGATCGATCTCCTTGGCAGGGTCCTGCATGGAATCGATCATGTCGTTGACGTTCGATTTGATCAGCGTCGACAGCCTGCCCAGAACTCCCATGTGCGTTCCTTTCGGAAATTTCGAAAAGCCTGCGATCCCGAGCAACCTAGCAGGAACCTGAGCCTCGTGCGGCGGCACGGCGGCACGGCGGCACGGCGGCACGGATGGATGGCCAACCGCGGCCGAGAGCTGTTACGATTGGCCGCATGGTGCGCATGCCATGGGCCCTCATCGTGGTGCTGGCCGTAGCGTTGGTCTCCGGCTGCAGCAAGAAGCAGGCGGCCGGCGGCGGTGGAACGGTGGATCCTGGCACTCTGAAGGAGAGCATCGAGAAGATCGAGGCGCTGGTGTTCGGCCCGGGAAAGCCTGGCGATGGTGCTGAGTTGGACCGGCTGGCGCACGGACTGGCGCAGCAGCTAATCCTGAAGGCGTCCGAAGGCGAGAAGGGCAGGGCCGAGCGCGTGGCCATGACCGCTTTGATGGGCTGGGGCAGCACGATGGGGGGCGCGTCGGACGACGGCAAGTACAGCGCTGCCGATGCCAAGCAAGGTTGGATCCGCCTGCGCGACGATCATTTCGCGCAGGCTCCCTGGTTCCGGAAGTAGCGGCGGAGGTCAGCCGCTGTCGGCGGCGTCCGGCCCGATGCCAGCGGGATTCTTGGGCGGCTCGGTGGTCGAGAACGGAAGGCTGCTGGCGTAAGCACGGTGCGCCTTTCGGATGGCGAGCGGCGTGCCGGCACCCGGGCGGGAGAATCCCGGCAGCGACGTCAGGGCCGCCGTGGCAGCGTGCAATTGGCGCGCGCGATCCAGCGCGTCCTTGACGGCGGGGTGGATCTGAAAACGCTCACGATCCGCCCCGGCGTGCACACCTTCCTGGCGCGTGGACTCCTCGTCCTCCGCTTGATTCACCGACTCCTGCAGTGACTCTGACACGCGGCCGAGGTTGTCGAGCGCCGGTCGGATCTGGGCGCCTTCCTTGCCCAACAACTCGGCGAGTGAGCCGGCATTCAGGCGCAAGGTCGGCGCCACGGTGTTGTCGATGGAGATGGCGCCGCCGGTTGCCGCAGCCAGCGCAGTGGCCTTGCTCTTCAAGTCGTCGACGACTTTGGCACGGAGGCTGCCCGTCGCTTCGGCCCTGCTGTGAATCGCCGCCAGGGCTTGGTTGAGACCATCGACGGCCTCCGTGAACTGCTGGGCGTCCGCTTTCGGATCGCCTAGCTGCTCCTGCGAGCCGGGCGTTGGAACCGTGGCCGGCGCGTGGCGCGTGAGATCGGAGGCGATGCTCTGCAGCACCCGGTTGAATTCCACGCTGGCGTCGCGCAGGCCAGTCGCGGCGTCGGGCAGGGTCGCCACCGGTGCGCGCTTCTCGCTGCCCCGGGCCAGCACCTTCCCTGTGGAATCCCGATCGGGTTCCCGCGCCGCGAACGCGCTCGGCCGGCGGGTCACCCGGGCCGATCGGGCCGCAAGCAAGGGCAAGGCGCTGGTCTCTGATATCGCTCGGATGATCATCTGTGGCGGGCTGTGCGCGAGAACTGTTGTATATGAAATAGTAAGCCCGCTGACTGTTTTTTGATAAGGACAAATCGTATCTGACCGCAAATTGACCAGTCTGGACTAGCCCCTGGCGCAGGTACGGGGGTGAGCTCGGGTGGGCAATAACGCCCGCATAGGAAACCAGATTTTACATTTAGACGTCTTTAAGTAACATCTGACAATGATCGCCAGGCCGCTGTGGATGGACCGGCTGGTGGCGGCATGGAAGCAGGTGCCCATCGTCTGGCTCACCGGTCCGCGGCGCTCCGGCAAGACGGTACTCGCGCAGAGTGTCCCGGATGCTCAGTTTTTCAACTGCGACCTTCCCAGCGTTGCTGAACGCCTGGCCGATCCCGAGTCGTTCTACCGTGGCGTGCGCGCGTCCGTGGTGGTGTTCGACGAGGTTCATCAGCTCGCCGACCCGAGCCGCCTCCTGAAAATCGGGGCCGACGCGTTCCCGCAGCTCAAGATCCTAGCCACCGGCTCCTCGACCCTGGCCGCCACGAAGAAGTTCCGTGACAGCCTCACCGGTCGCAAGCGCGTGGTCGAGCTGGTTCCGGTGCTCTACGAGGAGCTTCCAGCGTTCGGCGTCGTGGACGTGCGTGAGCGCCTCAGCCGCGGTGGCCTTCCGCCCGTCCTGCTGGGCGCGCAGCCACCGGCGGAGTTCTTTCCCGAATGGTTAGACTCGTATTTTGCCCGCGACGTGCAAGAACTGTTTCGCGTCGAGAAGCGCGCCGGATTCTTGCGCGTTCTCCATCTATTGCTGCGCCAGAGCGGCGGCATGCTCGACGTGTCCCGGATCGCGGCCGAGGCCGAGATCAGCAGGCCGACCGTCACGACCTGGCTCGACGTGTACCAGATCACGCACACGATTCACGTGGTGCGTCCGTTTTCGGCAGGTGGGCGGCGCGAGATCATCGCGCAGCCCAAGGTCTTCGGCTTCGACACCGGCCTGGTGTGCCACGCACGGGGTTGGGACCATCTGCGGAACGACGATTGCGGTGTGCTCTGGGAGCACGTCGTGCTCGATACGCTCGTCGCGGCCGGTGTGCCGCAGTTGCATTTCTGGCGCGACAAGCAGCAGCGCGAGGTGGACTTCGTCGTGCCGCGCGGCCGCGACGCCGCGGATGCGATTGAGTGCAAGTGGAACCCCAAGGCGTTCGACGCGCGGGGTCTGCAAGCCTTCAGAGAGCACCAGATCAAGGGACGTAACTTCGTGGTCGCGCCCATCGCGGGGCCGCCCTACCAGCGCAAGGTGGATGGGCTGTCGGTGTCGATCGTGTCGCCGGCGCACCTTCGATCGCTCATCAAGTGATAGGTTCAGCGTCCCATGCGTCTCCGCGATCTCGTCGGACAGGACCATGCAGTCGGCATGCTGCGGCGGGCGCTTGATAGCAGTCGGGTGGCACACGCCTACCTGTTCGACGGGCCATCGGGGGTCGGGAAGCGCAGCGCCGCCATTGGCCTTGCGCTGGCGCTGGCGTGCCCGCGCGAGCCGGGCCACGGCTGCGGCGCCTGTGACGTGTGCCGCCGCGTGCTGGCGGGCATTCACCCGGACGTGATCTCGCTTGGCCCCGACGGCACGCAGATCAAGATCGACCAGACCCGTGACCTGTGCGTTCTGGCCGCGACGCGGCCGCACGAGGCACCGGCGCGTGTGGTCATCGTGGACCCCGCCGATGCGCTCAACGACAGCGCCTCGAATAGCCTGCTCAAGACCCTGGAGGAACCGGCGCCGGGCACGCATTTCGTGCTGGTGACTTCAGCGCCCGATCGCTTGCTGGCCACCATTCGTTCGCGCACGCAGCGAGTGCGCTTCGTGCCGGTGCCCGCGACAGTGCTGGCCGGGCTGGTCGAGAAGCGCGGCATCGATGCCGCGCGTGCGCAGACGGCAGCCGCGATGGCGGGAGGCTCCGTCGCCCGCGCGCTGGAACTGGCGGCAGGTGAGGGCCAGGCTGACCTGTGGCGATTGTTTGCTGGCCTGCGCGCGGCGGCGGCGGGTCAGACGATCGGGCCGCTGTTCGACGCGGCAGCGGGTGTGACCGGCAAGGACGACAAGGCGGGACTGCCCGAGATTCTGCTGCTGTTCGCGCTCACCTATCGGGACGCGGTGGCCACGGCGGTTGGCGCGGCTGACATCGTCCTTCTGGCCGAGCGCGCCCACGAGGTGCAAGCCCTGGCGGCCGCCGCGGGTTCGCCCGGCGGCCTCGATCGCTTGCGGCGGGCGTGGGCGGCGGCGATGGAGGCGAGCACAGCCGTGGCCGCCAACATCAATGCCGAGACCGCCGTCGAACGCATGCTGCTTGAGCTGCGCCCGGCTGAGCGGGAAGCCGGCGCGGCGTGAACAACGTAGCTGGCGTGCGCCTCGATCCGACCGGCCGCACCATCGAGGTCGAGGCCGGCGAGTTGACGTTACGGCGGGGCGACGTCGTGGTTGTCGATCTGCGACCCCACTCGGAGATCGCGACCGTCAGCGTCGATAGTGGCGCTCGCACCGCTCGCACCATCGCTGGCCGCGTGCTTCGCCTTGCCGGGGCCCAGGACCTCGAACGTGTGGCCGCCGAGACAACCAAGCTGGCGGTCGCGCTGTCGTTCGCACGCGAGCGAGCCTTCGCGCACGGCCTGCCGATCAAGGTTTTCCGGGTCGAGATGCCACGTGGTGCCAACCGCGCGATGTTCTATTTTTCGTCCGACAAGCCGGTCGACTTTCGCGAGCTCGCGCGTGAGCTGGCCGCGCGCTACCAGACGCGCATCGAGCTGCGCCAGCTGGGCGTGCGCGACGAGGCCAAGATGGTCGGCGGCATCGGCTCGTGCGGCCGCGAGCTGTGCTGCACGACCTTCCTGCCGCACTTCGCCCCGGTGTCGATCAAGATGGCGAAGAATCAGAACCTGGCGCTGCATCCAAGCCGGGTGTCCGGCCAGTGCGGCCGGCTCAAGTGCTGTCTGGTGTACGAGGATGCCGACTATGTGGCGGCCGCTCGCCTATTGGGTGGGTGAGACCCTCGCGCTTTTGGAGTAACCTGCGCGCGCGATGTCCGAGCGCTTCTACATCACCACGCCCATCTACTACGTCAACGCGGTTCCGCACCTGGGGACGTTCTACTCGACGGTGGTGGCGGACGCGCTTTGCCGCTACCACCGGGCGCGCGGCCAGAAAACCTTCTTTCTGACCGGCACCGATGAGCACGGCCAGAAGATCGAGCGCATGGCCCGCGACCAGGGCCAGGAGCCGAAGGCCTACTGTGACGGCGTGGTCGCCGCGTTCGAGAAGACCTGGCAGCGCATGGGCGTGAGTTACGACCGTTTCATCCGCACCACCGACGCCGATCACGAGGCCGCCGTGGTCGAGATGTGGCAGCGCATGGAAAAGCAGGGCGACATCTACGCCGCCGACTACGAGGGCCTCTACTGCGTGGGCTGCGAGGACTGGAAGACCGACGACGAGGTGGTGATCGAGGGCGACGTGAAGCTGTGCCCCACGCATCGGCGGCCGGTCGAGAAGGTCAAGGAGAAGAACTACTTCTTCCGGCTGTCGCGCTACCAGCAGCCGCTGCTGGATTTCTACGCGAGCCACAAGGATTTCGTCCGGCCCGAGTCGCGCCACAACGAGGTGGTCTCGTTCGTGTCGGGCGGGCTCAAGGATCTGTCGGTGTCGCGCATGTCGGTCAAGTGGGGCATTCCGGTGCCCGGCGACCAGAAGCACACCATCTATGTCTGGATCGACGCGCTGACCAACTACCTGACTGCCGCGGGCGGGCCGGCCAAGATCGCGCAGGACGCCGAGGCGCGCGCGCTGTGGACTGGCTGCCACCACCTGATCGCCAAAGACATCCTGCGCTTCCACGCGGTGTACTGGCCGGCCATGCTGATGTCGGCCGAGTTGCCCATGCCGCGCGGGATCTTCTGCCACGGCTACCTGACGGTGAAGGGCCAGAAGATCTCGAAGTCGATGCCCGCCACGCGCGTCGACCCCAACGAGATCGCCGACGTGCTGGGCGCCGATCCGCTGCGCTACTTCGTGCTGCGCGAGTACTCGCTGGGTGCCGATGGCGACTTCACCTACGAGTCGCTGTTTCAGCGCTACGAATCGGATCTGGGCAACGATCTTGGCAACCTGGCCAACCGCACCATCGCGATGTCGCGGCAGTTCCTCGGTGACGCCGAACTGGTCGCGCGGGCGCCACGCGCAGGCGTCGACCCGCTGGAGGAACTGGAGGTCGATCTGCGCACCGATGCCAGCGACGCGTGGATGAACGCGGTGCGGGGCTGGGAGGACTTCGCGCCAGGGCGAGCGCTGGATGCGACCTGGGCCATGATCCGCGCCGCCAACGCGTACATCGATCGCGCGGCGCCGTGGAAGCTGGGCAAGGCCGGCCAGATCAACGAGGTCAAGTCGGTGCTGGCCAATGCCGCCGAGGTCATCCGGCGCGCCGCCATGATGCTGGCGCCGGCGATGCCGTCGGCGGCACGCGAGCTCTTGCGCCAGATCGGCCGCGAGAACGACTTCGGCCACTGGCCCGAGCAGGACTGGAAAGGCTGGCCCGGCGGTACCTTCACCGTGCCCAAGCCGGTGTTCCCCCGGTTCGAGGCCGCGGTGCGCGACGGCTTTATCGCGAAGTGGACGGCGGCGATGGGCGAGCCGGTTCCTGCGCCTGGGAAGCCTGACGCAAGCGGGGCAGGGGCGACCACGGCCGCTGCCGCGATCAGCGAGCCCGCGGCCAAGGCCGAGATCGGCATTGATGACTTCGGACGTGTCGAGCTACGCGCGGCCCGGGTGCTCGCGGCCGAGCGCGTGCCCAAGACCGACAAGTTGCTGAAGCTGACCCTTGATCTGGGCACTGAGCAGCGCACGGTCGTGTCGGGCATCGCGGGCGCGTACCAGCCCGAGGCCATCGTCGGCAAGACCGTCATCTATCTGGCCAACCTGAAGCCGGCCAAAATTCGCGGCGTTCTGTCACAGGGCATGATCCTGGCGGCAGGCGATGATCAGGTGTTGGCGTTGTCGGCGCTTGATCGCGACGTTCCCCCGGGCACGAAGATCCGGTAAAACGCAGGACCATGGCATCCCCCCAGACTGTCATCCCGGCCGGCGCCGATCCCATTCACATGAGCGCTTCGGGCGCGCTGCAAGTTCCCGATCGCCCCGTCATCCCGTTCATCGAAGGCGACGGCACCGGCGCCGACATCTGGCGCTCAAGCGTGCGCGTGCTGGACGCGGCAGTTGAAAAGGAGTTTGGCGGCAAGAAGAAGATCGCGTGGGCCGAGGTGTACGCGGGCGAGAAGGCCAAGAACCTGTTCGACACCTGGCTGCCCGACGAAACCATCGAGGCGTTCAAGAAGTACCTGGTCGGCATCAAGGGCCCGCTGACCACGCCCGTCGGTGGTGGCATCCGATCGCTCAACGTCGCCATCCGCCAGAAGCTGGATCTGTACGTGTGCCTGCGGCCGGTGCGCTACTTCGCCGGCGTGCCGTCGCCGGTCAAGCATCCCGAAAAGGTCGACATGGTGATCTTTCGCGAGAACACCGAGGACATCTACGCCGGCATCGAGTGGCAGGCGGGCTCGCCCGAGGCCAAGAAGGTCATCGACTTTTTGCAGAAGGAAATGGGCGTCAAGAACATCCGTTTCCCCGCCACCAGCGGCATCGGCGTCAAGCCGGTGTCGAGCGAGGGCACCGAGCGCCTGGTCCGCGCCGCCCTCGACTACGCCATCAGCCACAAGCGCAAGAGCGTGACGCTGGTTCACAAAGGCAACATCATGAAGTTCACCGAGGGGGCGTTCCGCGACTGGGGCTACGCCCTGGCCAAGCGTGAATACGCCGGCAAGGTGATCGGCTGGGATGACTGCGGTGGCAAGCCGCCGGCCGGGCAGATCCTGCTCAAGGACAGCATCGCCGACATCACGCTGCAGCAGGTGCTGACCCGTCCCGACGAGTTCGATGTCATCGCGACCTTGAACCTGAACGGCGATTACCTGTCGGACGCGCTGGCGGCGCAGGTCGGCGGCATCGGCATCGCACCCGGTGGCAACATCAACTATCTGACCGGCCACGCCATCTTCGAGGCCACCCACGGCACCGCTCCCAAGTACGCGAATCTCGACAAGGTGAATCCCGGCTCGGTGATCCTGTCGGGCGTGATGATGCTGGAACACCTGGGCTGGACCGGCGCTGCCACCCGGATCCTGAGCGGTCTGGACAAGACCATCTCGCAGAAGACCGTCACCTACGATTTCGCCCGTCAGATGGACGGCGCGAAAGAGGTGTCGTGCAGCGAGTTCGGCACCTGCATCATCCGGAACCTGTAGCGACCGCCTGGCGAACGAGCGCCTTGAAGGCGGTCCGCGCGCATCATTCAATTGCCGCTGCGGCGGGCGTCACCGCAGCGGCGCGGCGACATGAGTCCGGGGAGAACGATTTACTAGAACGGTTTCAAGCAGAACGTAGTTTTCGGCACGACCGCGGCGAGGTCCCGTCCCCGCCGCGTTGTGCGGTTCGAGCGCATTGCCTGACTTTCGCCGTCCGCGCGCGTCCCAGGTCCTGGAACCCCCGGCAACGAGCAGGGCCACCACGCCGGTGGTGTGGGGTATTCGACAGCAGCGTCATCCTGGCCGGGCTTGTGATTTCGAAAGTTTACGATCCCGAAGAATAAGTTTGCGATCGGATTTTCAGAGTTTACGATAGGGAGATGGCGCGTCCCAGCCCGGGAGGGCGGATTCTGCAGCTGTTTTCCGGTGGTCAGGCTCTGGCCGCCAGTGCCGTGGCCGCCAGCCTGGCCATGTCTCGCCAGGCCGCTCAGCGGCAATTGGCGGCCCTGGTCGCAGGCGGCAAGCTGGTATCCGAGGGCCGGGGGCCGGCCTTGCGCTACCGGAGCGCTGGCTCGCTACCAGCGGTCTACCAGTACCCGCGGGCGGTCATCGCGGAGGATCGCGTGTGGGACGAGATCTCGACCCGTCACCCCGCGATAGGCGGACTTCCCGACCGCGCGCGAAGTATCACCCAGTACGCGTTCACCGAGATACTGAACAACGCGATCGAGCACTCGCGTGGGACGACGGTGTCCGTCAGAATCCACCAGACCACGGCGGGTCTTTCGTTCGAGATCGCCGATGACGGTGTGGGCATCTTCGAAAACCTGAAGAAGCTGCTGGGTTTCAAATCCGAACTCGAGGCCCTGCAGCAGGTATCGAAGGGCAAGCTGACCACGCTACCCAAGGGGCATACCGGGGAAGGGATCTTCTTCACCTCGAAAGCGGTCCGTTGCTTTCGGGTCGAAAGCGACGGGTTGACCTGGACCATGGACAACGCCGCCGGCGATTCCGCCGTGGGCTCGGCAATTCCCAAGCCTGGGACGCGCGTGACGTTCGAGATCGACCGCCGGCCCCGGCGCACGCTGGCGCAGGTGTTCGCCGAGTACACCGAGGACTTCGAGTTCGCCAAGACCCGCGTGGTGGTCAAGCTGTTTGCTGTGGGCGTGCGGTTCATCTCCCGGTCCGAGGCTCGTCGTTTGCTGCAGGGGCTGGAGCGATTCCGCACCGTGGTCCTGGACTTCAAGTCTGTCGAGGAAGTAGGGCAAGGTTTCGTCGATGAGGTGTTCCGGGTCTGGGCGCGCCAGCACCCGACCATCGTCGTCACCCCGACAAACATGAATACCCCCATCGCGTTCATGGTGAACCGCGCGCGCCACCCGAGCGGCTAGAACGGCGCGGGCCGGGCTCGCTCCCGAACGAAGCGATGGGTTGCTGGCGCGCGTGCTTGGCCAGCAACTGCCGGGCCGTGGACCAGGATCTACTTCGCCGCCTTCGCCAGCTGCCAGTTCTCGTCGAACAGCCCGGCTTCGACCACGTCGGCCACGTCGGCGCCCGCCTTCACCTTGAGCAAGGCGTAGTCGCCCAGGCGGGGCATGCCGTAGTCGCCGCGGTACTCACGATCCTCGATGGTGAGGCCGCTGTTGATGACGATGTAGCGCGCGGGGTTTAGCGGACTTGGGTAGGCCAGGGCGGGGAAGTGCTCCGACGCCGACACATTCTGCCCGGCCATGGTTACGGTCTTGCGTGTCCATTTCACCGGCAGCTTGCCGATGGCTTTAGCGATCCACTTGTTGCTGCCCGGATCGCCGAACAGGACCACGTTGTATGTGGCGAAGTCGGCCGCGGTCACGTCCTTGTCGTCCACGGTCCGTGGGTGCGCGCGCAGAAACCGGGCGTACAGGCGATCGAAGCGCGCGAGTGATCGCAGCGCTTGCTGGTTCACGCCCTCGTTCCACGGCGTTCCGGTCGGCCGCACCAGCAGGAACGGATCCAGGAAGGCGTCGTCGATAGGGCCTTGCAGGCCGTGGACCTTGTGCAAGCCCGTGAGCTTGCCCGGGTGCGCGACCTTCCAGCCGCCCGCGACCTTTTCCAGCGTCACGGCGGCCGCCGCCTTCACCGTCACGGTGGCGCCGTCGATCTGGATCTCGCTGGCGTGGTCGGTCTCGCGCAGGGTCAGGCGCGCGAGGTTCTTGGTGGTGATGCGGTAGCGCTTGCCGCCGTCGCTGCGCTGGGCATCGATCTCGGCACGGTCGTAGTGTTTGGCGAGTCCGTCGAAGGTCACCCAGAAGCTCTTGTTGTAGCGCGTGGTGTAGGTGACGAAGCGGACGCGATCCGGTGACGTCGCGCCGCGGTCGCCGTGCTCTTTCAAGAACGCGTCCAGGTGGCCCCGTACCTCGGGGCTGGTGCCGTGGCCGGTTGCCTTGGAGATGAGGAAGATCGACGGCGTGCCCCGGGCGCGCAGATAGTAGGGATCGCCCTCGGACGGAAAGCCTTCCTTCACAAGTTGCTCGCGCACCCTGATGGACGATTCGAGCTGGCCGCGCCCGGGTGGGCCGGGGGTGCCGGGTGGCAGGCTGGGCAGGCCGCTAACGCCGGTGTCGTTGTCACCGTCGTGACCGGCGATCGGCAAGTTGAACCCGTTGAGCGCCCATTCGTGCATGTTCTCCCAGATGCGCAGCGTGGCCTGCTGGTAGGGCGTGAAGCCGGGCATCTCGGGGCGACGCGACCATGTGCCGGCTCCGATCTCGGCGGCCACCCAGCGATCCGGGTGGTGCAGGGCGATGTGCCACGCGCCCTCGCCGCCCATCGAGAAGCCGCGTAGGAGAATGCGCTTCGGATCGATCTTGTAGCGCTTGCTGACAGCGGCGATGGCCTCGAACACGTCGGTCTCGCCGGCGAAGTGCCAGCCGGCGCCGTTCCAGCGGCCGTACACGTCGAGCTGGATCTGGCCGACATCGGCGACCCGCGGTTCGCGCGGGGCTTGTTTGGGGAAGCCGTGGAGAAAGTCCGCTTCGGTCAGCCGGGCGGCGCGGCCGTGCATCCAGACGTAGAGCCGCGCTGGCTGCGTGTCGTCGTAGCCGGCGGGTACGCTGACGCCGTAGGGTTGCACAGATCCGTCCAGGGCCGAGGTGAAGCCGTGCGTCCGTCGTGGGCCCGTAGTCCATGGCGACTGGTGGAGGTCGCGCAGCTGTCGGGCACGCTCGAGGCCGGTGTCGAGCACGGCCAGAGCGTGGGTGATGCCGTCCTGGGTGAAGAACTCGTCGGGGAATTCCAGCAGCCAGCGCCCAGCTTTTTCGTAAACCTCGACGTCAGCCAGCAGATCCTCGTTGGGTCGTTGCTGCCTGAGACCTCGGACCGCAGCCGCCAGTTCGTCGTGCTTGGCTCCGATCTTCTGCAAGTCTTTGGCGGTGGGCTGTATCGGTGGTGCCAGCGGCGGTCGCTGGGGGCGCGCGGCTGGTGCTGGCGGCTGCGCGGGCCCTGGTGGCTTGGCGGGTGCGAGCGGCTGTGCGAACAGCGGCGCGGTGCCCACGGCGGTCGCGAACAGCAGGGCAAGACTTGGCGCATGGCGTTTCATGGTTCTGGCGCCACGCTACCGGGAACCCCCGCCTCGGAGTGCAACCAGCGTCACAAACCCGAAGGACCTCGCCCCAAGGCCTGACCTTGGGTAGGTTGTCGGGCCCTCGGGCCCCCCCCATGATCGCCACCACCAATCTCGGCAAAGAATACGGCGCGCGCGTGCTGTTTGAGGACGTCACGCTGCAGCTGAACCCCGGCTCACGCTATGGCCTGGTAGGTGCGAACGGCTCGGGCAAGACGACCCTGTTGCGGATTCTCGCCGGCGACGAGGCGGCCTCACAGGGCTCGTTCAACATACCCAAGCGCTCTCGCATCGGCGTGTTGCGCCAGGATCGCTTCCTGGACGACGCCGCCATCATTCTCGATCTGGCCATGCGTGGCGACGCCGTGGTGTGGAATGCTTTCGCCGAGCAGCAGCGGATCGCCGAGGACGGCCACGAAGATCCGGGCCGCCTCGCCGATCTGGAAGATGTCATCGCCGCGCACGACGGCTACACGTTGGAGGCGCGCGCAAGCGAGGTGCTGGAGGGCCTTGGGATCCCCACCAGTGTGCACCGCTCGCCGCTGTCGGTCCTGTCGGGCGGGTTCAAGCTGCGCGTGCTCTTGGCCCAGGTGCTGGTCGGGGGTGCCGACGTGCTCTTGCTCGACGAGCCGACCAACCACCTCGACATCCTCACCATCCGCTGGCTCGAGAAGTTCCTCGCCGTGTACGTCGGCTGTGCCGTGATCATTTCGCACGATCAGCGCTTCTTGGACAACGTCACCAGCCACACCCTCGACGTCGACTACCGCACCATCACGCTGTACACGGGTAACTATTCGGTCTTCGTCGTGGACAAGGCGGCGATCCGCGCGCGCAAGGAAGCGACCATCTCGCGGGCCGAGGACGAGATCGCACGCAAGCGAGCCTTCGTCGACCGTTTTGGCGCCAAGAACACCAAGGCGACCCAGGCGCAAAGCCGGCTCAAGCAGATCGCTCGCATCGAGGTCGAGGAACTGGAGGACAGCTCGCGGCGCGAGCCGACCCTGCGCTTTGTCCCCGAGCGACCGAGCGGCCGCGACGTGTTGACCATCGAGGGTTTGTGCAAGTCGTACGGCGAGAAGAAGGTTCTGACCGACGTGTCTCTGGTGGTGCCGCGGGGCCAGCGCGTCGCCATCATCGGCCCCAACGGCCTGGGCAAATCGACGCTGCTGCGCATCCTAGTGGATCGCCTGGCGGCAGACGCTGGGCGCGTGCGCTGGGGCCACGAGGTGCGGGTCGGCTACTTCCCCCAGGATCACCGCGAGGTCCTCGAAGACGGCGAGACGACCCCGCTAAGAATGCTGGAGGCAGCGTGCCCAGGACAAAGCCCGACCTTCGTCCGCGGGCAGCTAGGCCGGGTGCTGTTTTCGGGCGACGACGTTCACAAGAAGATCGAGTCGCTGTCGGGCGGCGAAGCGGCCCGGGTCATCTTCGCGCTGCTGGTGGTGCAGAACCCCAACGTGCTGGTGCTGGATGAGCCCACCAACCACCTGGATATGGAGGCGATAAGCGCTCTCATCGCGGGCCTGCGGGACTTTGCCGGCACGGTGATCTTCGTGTCGCACGATCGCTGGTTTGTATCGGAGCTAGCGACCCGCATCGTCGAGATAACCCCGCAGGGGCCTCGGGACTTCCCCGGCACCTATGCCGAGTACCTTGCCCGCTGCGGCGACGATCACCTGGATGCGGATGCCGTGGTCAGCAAGGCGAAGCGGGCGCGGAAGCAACCGCTGGCGCCGTCGCTCGTGGCCGCGGATGCCACGGCTCCATCGCCTGTCGGTCCGAGCTGGGAGGACAAGAAACGCCAGCGCAACCGCCTGGCGCTGCTACCCAAACGACGCGACCAAACCATCAGTGAGATCGAAGCGGCGGAAGCGCGGCGCCAGGCCATCACCGAACTGTACTGCGCGCCGGATTTCTTCATGACCACCAGCAAGGACCAGATCGCCGCACTGGAAAAGGAGCAAGCCGGACTCGGCCCGCGGATTGCCGCGCTCACGGCCGAGTGGGAGGAACTGGAGCGGGAGATCGCGGCGATCGCGCCTGACTGACGCGGGTTAGGCGTGGCCGGCGCGATGCGACGGACTACTCCTCTTCGTCCTTCTCGTCGTCTTCGTCTTCGTCTTCGTCTTCGTCTTCGTCGTCGTCTTCTTCGTCCTTCGCCTCGCCGTCTACTTTGTCGTCGTCGTCGTCGTCTTCGTCTTCGTCTTCGTCCTTGTCCTCGTCATCCTCTTTTTCCTTGTCCTTGGGCTTGTCCTTGGGCTTCTCCTTCTCCTTGGGTTTGGCGGGGCCACTCTTAGCGGGGCTGGCCGACAGGGCCGCCTCCTGCTTGAGGGGGCCACCATCGGCGGTGTCTTGCGTGTGAACCGGGTCTTCCCAGTCGATCGTGTTCATGGCGGGACCGTAGCACGCTCTGCCGAATTTCGCGGCCCCTGGTCGAGCCCGTCGAACCGGTTTTGTCGGGTGGGGCCTGGCGCTTCGTTCTATGGTGGCGGTGGTGACGAAGATCTGCCGCAAAGTTCTCGGCTTCTGGTTCATCGTCCTGGTGCCGGCCCCGGCCACCGGGGACGCCGCGCCCGTGCGCCCGCGCGCGATTGAAAGCAAGCAGCAGCGCGAGAAGTTGCCGCTCTACGACGTCATCCCCGCAGCCCGGCCCGAAGAGCTCACCGCCGCCAACGGATATCCCACCGATGAGGTCCACCGCACCTGGGACCGCTCGCACGGCAACAACCACAACACGCGCTTCTCCTTGCTCGACCAGATCAACCGCCAGAACGTCGGCAAGTTGAAAGTCGCCTGGATCTACCGCTCGGCCGATCGCCAGTCCGGCATGACCGACAACCTGCAGGCCAACCCGATCGTGGTCAATGGCGTGATGTACGGACCGACCATGGGCCACAGGATCGTGGCGGTCGACGCCGCCCGGGGCAAGGAACTGTGGCGCTTCGATGCGGGCGCCAGGCCAGCGTGGCGCGGACTTACCTTCGCGCGCGGCGACGGCAAGAGTCCAAGCCGGCTGCTGTTCAACGCCGGCGAGTTTTTGTGGGCGCTCGACCCGAAGACTGGCAAGCCGTTGCCGTCATTCGGAAAGGAGGGTCGCCTTGAAACCGGGCATTTTCGCGTGGCTCCCGTGGTCCACGGCAACCTGGCGATCGTGTCGGGATTCAACAAGGATGTCATCGCCTACGACATGGTCACGGGCGAGCTGGCCTGGACCTTTCACACCATCCCCGGGCTCGGCGAGTTTGGCTTCGACACCTGGGAGCGCCAGCCGACCGCCTCCTCAAGTGGTGCCGGCATGGGCGCCAACGGTTGGGGGGGCATCGCGCTCGACGATGAGCGAGGCATCGTCTACGTCGCCACCGCAGCGCCCAAGTCGGATTTCATCGGCTCGGACCACCGTGGCCAGAATCTGTTCGCCAACTGCGTGATCGCCATCGATGCGCGCACCGGCAAGCGGCTGTGGCACTTCCAGGAGGTCCGGCACGACATCTGGGATCTGGATTTCTCTGCGCCACCGGTGCTGGTCACGGTGTCGCGGCACGGAAAGAAAGTGGACGCGGTGGCGGCCATCGGCAAGTTCGGCAACACGGTCCTGCTCGATCGGGTCACCGGCAAGCCGTTGTTCCCGTTCCGGCTGCGGCGCGCCCCGGTGTCGACCCTGCCCGGCGAGCAGACCTGGCCCTACCAGCCCGACCTCGAGCTGCCGCAGCCGTTCGCCAAGCAAGAGTTCACCATCGACGACATCACCGACATCTCGCCCCAGGCGCACGAGTACATCCTCAACAAGGTGCGGCCGATGAAGCGCGGCTGGTTCGAGCCGTTCGAGATGGGGCGGCCCACCGTCCTGTTCGGGGTGCTGGGCGGCGCCGAGTGGACCGGCGCGGCCTTCGATCCACGCTCGGGCTACTTCTACGTGAACGCGCACGACGTGCCGACCTACACCGCCGTGATTCCGTTCGATGCTGCCCGCAAGCGCGACCCCAGGGCACCGCCCACCGCTGGCCAAAAGGTCTACGACCAGCTCTGCTTGCCGTGCCACGGCGCTGACCGGCGCGGCGTCGGGATGGGGCCGCCGCTCTTGGCGCTCGAGACTCGCTACCAGGATGAGGACGTCGTCAATCTGCTCAAGACCGGGCGCAACGGCATGCCGGTGGCGCCGCCACTACCGCCCCAGCAGCAGAAAGATCTGCTCGACTTCCTGTTCGACCGGGATCTGCCGCGCGCCAAGACTGCGCCGGCGAAGAACCAGCCGCCGAGCTACGCGCATCTTGGCTACAACCGGCTCTACGATCAGGAGGGCTACCCGGGCTCGAAGCCACCGTGGGGTACCCTCAACGCGCTCGATCTGAACCTGGGGCGCATCGTGTGGAAGACCCCGCTCGGCGAGCACGAAGAACTTACCAAGCGCGGCGTGCCCAAGACCGGCACCATGAATCTGGGCGGCGCCATCGTCACGGCGGGTGGACTGGTGTTTTGCTCGGGCACCAAGGACCTGATGATCCGTGCTTTCGAGGCTGCGTCGGGCGATGAGCTGTGGGCCCACAAGCTGCCTTTCAGGGGCACCGCGCCCCCGACCACGTACGAAGTCGGCGGCAAGCAGTACGTGGTGATCACCGCGACCGGAGGCGGCAAGCTTGGCGGGGAGGTGGGCGACGCGTACGTGGCGTTCGCGTTGCCGTGAACGTCGTAGTCCCGCATGGCTTCGCCGCTCCCCGGCTTGCCCTGCCGCTCGACACCTCGATCCCGGGGGCGCGCTCGCTCAAGGTCGTGCTCGATCGGCCGATCCCGCGGCCGCCCTGTTTCAGGAAAGGGCACGGCCCTCGAGTTCTTTCTTGATCACATCCAGGAGCAACGGAACGTGGCTTTTGACCACGTCCCACACGATCGCGTAGTCAACGTCCCAGTAGTGATGAATCGAAAGATCGCGAAAGGCCGCTACCTTGCGCCACTCGATGCGGGGGTGGCGCTTCTTGAGCGCGGGGGTCAGATTTTTGGTCGCCTCCCCGATCGACTCGAGTGACTTGATCACCGCCTTGCTGATCAGGCGGTTGGATGCGAAGTCCACGAAAGTAACCCCCTTCGTGAAGACACCGACGTCCTCGGCCTCGCGAACGATGTCAGCAAGAAAAGCCGACTCGCGCTCAACGGCGCCAAGCCTAGTGCGCCTCATAGACCTTCTCGGCCGACTCCAAGATCGCGCGGCGGCGGAACTCGTTGGAGCTTCGGTCGATGACGTCCTTGTTGACGAAATCGACACGGCGGCCGAAGAGCCGCTCCAGATCCTCGATCGCATTGATGTAGTCGACGTAGCCGAGGGGTCTTGCGCCCGGCACGTAAAGAAGATCCACGTCGCTTTTTGGGTCGAAGCTCGCCGTAAGGACGGAGCCGAAGACGAAGAGGGCGTGAAGATCGTACTTGCGACAGAAAGCCGCGATGGCGGTCTTGTTCTTGAGGATTTCCCGCGGGTCGCGCTTTTTCCATCTTGCAAGCGCCGCTCGCCTTGCGATCTCACGACGCCGCCCGGGTGATAGCTTCCGGGCACGAAGCAGACCCCCCCGGCGTCCTTTCTGTGTTGGGGTCATGCAAACGAAGGTACGTTAGGCAAGCATCGTGGGCAAGCATACGCGTGCCGCTCTACCGCTGCCCCCGGGGACGGAGCGGACCACTCCGTGCCGGCGCGCGCCGACTACGAGGGCGCTGGCACCGAAGCGCTGCTCGGCCACGCACTGTCGTACATGCGCGATGGGATCGAGACGTGCGGATTGTGGTCGCGCCGGATTCTGGCGAATCGTCCTCGTGAGATGCCCTGGCGGCCCTAGCCCACCAAGGTGGGGCAGTTTACGTGAGCACCCCCCGGGTCAATTTCGGTGAGCGTCGAAGCGCATGGTGGCTAGCCCTTCGATCGTGGGTTGTGGTGCTGCAGGCCTACGTCGATAATCTGCCGCCGTGGCTGCAGCTCCCGCGATTGAGGTGAAGAACCCGGCCACCGGCCTGGTGGTCGGCGAGGTCGCGAGCAGCTCCGAGGCCGAGGTCGAACAGATGTTCGCCCGTGCCAGGGCAGCGCAAAGCGAGTGGGGCGGGCTTCCGGTGCCGACGCGCGCCCGCCTACTGCGTCGCCTGGGCAAGCGGCTGGTCAACGATCCCAAGCTGGCCGACGTGCTCATGAGTGAGACCGGCAAGGTTCGCTTCGAGACCGAGGGTTTCGACATCTTCTACCTGGGCCAGCTGGTCGACTTCCTGACCGGGCGCCGAGCCCGGCGCACTCTGGACGATGAGTTCCGGCACCCGTTCATGTTCCCCAACAAGCGAGCTCGGCTGGTCCAGCACCCGCGTGGCGTGGTGGGCGTGATCGGCCCGTGGAACTTCCCGCTGTTGAACAACTTCGCCGACGCGGTGGCGCCGCTGATGGCCGGCAACGCCGTGGTGCTCAAACCTTCGCCGGTGACACCGCTGACGTCCCAGTACATCGAGAGAGTCTGGCGCGACGAGGGCCTGCCGTCCGGGGTGTTTCAAGTCGCCAATGGCGAGGCAGCGGTGGGCGCCATGCTGGTCGATCGGGCCGACATGATCTTCTTCACCGGCAGCCAGGCCGCCGGTAGGCGAGTCGCGGCGCGCGCGGGCGAGCGGCTGATTCCGTGCGTGCTCGAGCTCGGCGGCAAGTCGCCCTTCGTTGTGCTTGCCGATGCCGACGTGGCGGCCGCGGCGAGCGCCGTCGTGTGGAGCGCCTTCGCGGGGGCGGGGCAAATCTGCGTGCGCGCCGAACGGTTGATAGTCGAGGAGTCGGTCGCCGACGATCTGGTTGCGCGCATGGTCACGCACGTGCGGGCCTTGCGGCAAGGCGTGGACAACTCGCGCGATCGCCGAAAGATCGACGTCGACGTCGGAGCGACAATTTTTGCACCGCAGATCGAACGCCTCGAGCGTCACATCAACGACGCTGTCGCCAAGGGAGCGCGCGTGCTGGCGGGAGGCAAGCGGCGCACCGATTTGCCCGGCTGCTTCTTCGAGCCGACGTTGCTGGTCGACGTGACACCCGAGATGCTGGTCGCCCACGAGGAAACCTTCGGGCCCATCCTGCCGGTCCTGCGCGCGCGCGACAGCGAGCACGCCATCGAACTTGCGAACGCCACCGGCCTTGGCCTTGCGGGCAGCCTGTTTTCCCGCGACCGTCAGCGGGCGACGGCGATCGGGCGCCGCATCGAGACCGGCAACCTGGCCATCAACGACGTCTCCGTTGTCCAGTACGGGTGCGTGCAGGTCCCGCTCGGTGGCTGGCACGGCAGCGGCCTTGGCTTCCGCCATGGCGTCGAGGCGTTGCGCCAGTTCTGCCAGGCGCAGAGCATCCTTGAGGACGCACCCGTACTTGGTTTCCTGGGCCCGTTGGTTCGCCGCGCGTTCACTGCCTTCCCGTACACCGTCGCCAAGCTCGGCCGTCTACGCAAGCTGCTGCGGTGGCTTTTCTGACAGCGAGATCCGCGTGGGTCTACGTCACACCACCGCGACCTTCACGCAGTGGATCGGCGGCAGCGAGTCGAACAGGCAATCCCACTGCTCGCCACCGTCGCGGCCCATCCATAGCTGGCCGGTCGTGGTCCCGAAGTAGAGCGCGGGTGCCTTGAGCTCGTCCACGGTCATCGCGTCGCGCTGGACGGTGAAGAAGCTCTGCTTCTTCGGCAGGCCTTTCGCCAGCCGCGTCCACGAAGCGCCGCCGTTCTCGCTGCGCCAAACCGCGGGCGCACCACCAGGGCACGTCCGCGTCATCGGCTCGAGCGGCATGACGTAAACGGTATCCGCGTCGTGCGGGTGCACGACGATGGGGAAGCCGAAGTCGGACGGTAACCCCTTCGCGATGGAACGCCACGTGTGGCCGTGGTCGTCGCTGCGGAGAACGCCGATGTCAGGCCGTGGGCCGCCCTCGCCACTCCATTCGGCCCAGCCGCCGTGGTTCTGCATGTAGAGCCGGCCCGGCGCGTCCTTGTGGCCCGCGATCTTGTGCACGCACTGGCCGAACTCGGGATAGGGATCGGGCGAGAAGCCCGCGCCGACACCCTTGTTGGCCGCGCGGAACGTTTGGCCACCGTCCTCGCTCAGGTAGTGTCCGCCGGTCGAAATGCCCAGGTGCATGCGCTTGCCGCTTCGGTAAATGGTGTGCATGCACAGGCCGCCGGCTCCCGGCTGCCACTTGCGCGCGTGATCGTGATGGCTGATGCCGGGGACCAGCTGCCAGGAATTGCCGCCGTCGCTGCTTCGGAACAGCGATGCCGGCTCGACGCCGCACCAGAGTTCCTGTTTGCTGTCGCCCACTTCCAGCGACCAGATGTTGGCGATTGCGCGCCCATCGTCCTTGGGAAACGCAGGCGGCGACGGGGTCTCCTTGAACGTCTTGCCGAGATCCGTCGATCGCAAGATCTTCATGCCGAAGAACGAGTTGCAACTTGAGGCGTAAAGGCGCGGCGTGCCCCGCGTGTCAGTCAGCGTTGAGTAGACGGCCACTCCCGATCCGAAGGGACCGCGCAGCGCGAAGTTGCGTCGGCTCTTGCCGGCCTCGGCGACGAATAGGCCCTTCTTGGTTCCGATGGTGAGGATCAGGCGCTCAGACATGGTCAACCTCCTGAGACAGCGGGGACAATGGTGACGCTATCCCCTTCGGCAAGGGGCGTATCGAGACCGGCGAGGTCCCGGACATTATCGGAATTGACGAAGATGTTCACGTGCCGCCTCACCGCGCCGGTCTCATCGCGGATGTTGCGATGCAGGTCCGGGAGTCGCAGCTCGATCTGTTCGAGCGCCGCGCGAACGGTCACGGCGTCGAGCGGCAGCGTCGAACTGCCGCCGCAGTACTGGCGCAAGGGTCCGGGTACATGGACGGTGACGGTCATGCGGCTAGGTCGAATGCACGGAAGCTAAAGCAGGCGCCATCGTCCCGCAAGGCCGGCCTGGCGACGGGGCTCTTCGTCGCTGAGCTTGGCGACGGCGAACGCCCAATTGATGGACAGCTCTTCAGTCCGTTCTCGCTCCCGCGGCTGTCTTACTTTTGCGTCGATGCCGGCGACTTCGCATCAGGGTGACGATCACAAGCGACGAGACAGTTGCAACCATTTTTCGGCTGGAGCCGGAGCCTTGTGCGCCGTCCCTGCGGCAGGCACAGCCGTCCGCAGGCATCACCCTGGGGCCACCCACGCCCTTTGCCGTGCGGCCGCTGGCACCCGCCGTGCCGGCCATCATCCCGCTCGCGCTGTCCGCTCCGCCACCGGCCGCCCCGCCCGAGCCACTCGGAACTGCCCTGATCGCAATCGAGTAGGCCTGCGTGCTGTTCGGCGGCGTCCCGTTGCTCGCGGTAATCCTGCCCGAGATCGCTCCCGGCGCCGATGGCGTACCACTGATCAAACCCGAGGAGCTGATCGTCAAGCCCAGCGCAGGAAGAGCCGTCGCTTCGAACGTTGGCGCAGGCGAACCTGTCGCCATCACCTGGAAGCTATAGGCCGCCTCCACCGTGCCCGTCGCGGTCGGTGTGTTGCTGGTGATCTTTGGGGCCACTCCGGCGCCAACGTGAATCAGCATTGTCGACCCAACTGTCAATCCCGCATCATTCGTCGCCTTGATATTCAGAGCATAATCGCCCATCCGCGAGAATGCCGCCGTCGTAGCCAGGGCAGAGGCGTCGGCAAAGGAAACATCTTTCGAGCCTCGAGCTGTCCAAGAGTAGTTGTAGTCTCCAGCAGGAGAAATCGTTGCTCGCAGTGACGCGCCAGAGGCCAAGGACACCGACTGGTTTTCACCTGCGCTAACTGTGAACGGAAGCTTTGCCGTAGGGGTCCACTTCTTGAGCTGCCCCGACGAAGTGTTGACATAAAGGTTGGATCCGTCGGTTCCGACTGAATTCCAAAGCAGTGCTGCCCCTGGCCCGTTTGGCAAGGACCCTATGCTCGTCCAAGTCTCGCCGTCCCATCCCAGGCAGTGTACTGATTGATCAGATCTATACTTGCCCACGACAAAATTTTCGCCAGAGTCGAGGTAGGCCATGTGTAACACCGCCGTCGACTGGTCGTTTAGTAAGTAGGTCGGCAATCCAGACGTTGCGGGAACAAGGGTGCCGGTAGACGTGTACTTCATGAAATAGTCGTCGCCACTGTCACTGAATGCAGTGGATATCAGCAGTTCTCCGTCTTTCGTTGGGGATACTCCGTATCTGTTCCCTCCCTTTCGGAATTTGGGCAATGGCGACCATGTCGATCCACCGTTGAGCGAGCTGTAAATAGTGTCGGTTTCACCTCCGACGAACAACTCTCGCCATGGCGAAATGGCCACCGTGTATATCCATCCAAATCCATCTCCATTGGATCCGGAAAAGACCGTGCCCAGATCGAAGACCTGACTAAAGGAGCGTCCGTTGTCTGTTGATCGGTAGATGGTGAAGTTTCCGGCTGTATAAATAAATCCCGTGCCCCGGTCAGTTGCTATCCCTCCCACTGACGACCAGCTCCCGGCCGGAGGATTCAATACGGACGTCGCAAATTCCGACCCATTCCAGACCCCGATGTTCTTGCCGCTTTGTGAGATTATTGGATTGCCGGCGGCATTGATCCCGAGTTTAACAATGCGAAGAGTGGACCCGGGATTGACTAGATATGTCCAGGACGATGGTTGAGCCAGGGATATTCTGCTGACTCCCGTTCGATCGCTCACATATAGATATCCGCCGTTCACCACGATCGGTGGGTTACCTCCGGTAGTTGAAGACTGGATATGTGTCATTACGGGTCCAAGGTCAGACCAGGTTCCGGTTACTGCGGCCCATGCATGATTGATGGTCATGGCCACCAGCAGTAGAGTGGCCGCAGCTAGTTTTGGGTTTCGCGACACGACATGCCTCCGAGAGCAACATGATGCCCGAAAACGCCGTTGGCTTGGGGCTTGAAGCTCACGAGCCGTTGGAGGCGGATGTCGCGCATCTGTGGATGGCGGTGCCGGACGAGGCGCGCGACCCCGCCCTTGTGGCCGCGTATCAGGGCCTCCTCGCACCCCACGAGCGGCGTCGGCACGACGCCTTCGCTTTCGAACGCCATCGGCACGAATACCTGGTGACCCGCGCGCTGGTGCGGGCGGTGCTGTCCCGGTACGCCGCCGTGGCGCCCGCGGATTGGACCTTTGTCGACGGGGAGTACGGCAAGCCGCAGGTGGCCGGGCCCGCCTCTGCGCCGCCGCTGCGGTTCAATCTGTCGAATACCGATGGCCTGGTGGCCTGCGTGGTGACGGGCGATCGCGAGGTCGGCGTCGACGTCGAAGCGATGGATGGCCGTGCCGCGACCGAAGATGTGGCCGAGAGATTCTTCTCGCCCGCCGAATCGGCGGCGCTGCGTGCTCTCCCGGCCGACGCCCGGCCCGGCCGTTTCTTCGAGTTCTGGACGCTGAAGGAGGCGTACATCAAGGCGCGCGGCGCCGGCCTGTCGCTGCCGCTCGACCGATTCTCCTTCCGGCTCGATCCGGACACGGCGCCCCGGATCGAATTTGCGCCCGAGCTGCGCGACGATCCCGCGGCCTGGCAGTTCTCGCAGGCACGCCCCTCGCCTCGACATTTTCTCGCCCTGGCGATCCGGATACCGGCGGGTGCGCGCCCTTGTCGGATCGTGACTCGGCACATCGTGCCGCTCCGGAATCCGCTGGCCGCGCCCTGACCTCGACTTCACGGGAGCGCCCGGTCAGGCGATGTCTTTGCCATTCACCATCTCGCCCATCGCCACCACGATCTTGCGCGGGCCCGAGAACGGCATCCGGGCGTGGGCGGTGAGCATGTTGTCGAGCATGATCATGTCCCCGGCAAGCCAAGGGGTCTTCTTGGCGGTCTTCCAGGACAGTTCGGTGATCTCCGCCACGACGTCGTCCTCGATGGGTGTGTTGTCTCCGTAATACACGTTGCGGGGGAGGTCCTCTTCCTTGAACAAAGCGCGCAGCGAGTCGCGGGTCTTCTCGTCCATGGACGACACGTGGTGGAGCTGGATCTGGTTAAAGAACACCATTTCCCCGGTCGTGGGATGTTTCGCGACGGCTCGCGAGCGCTGCCGCACGCGGAGGTTGTCGCCCCCGGTCCACTCGCATTCCATGCCCGCCTCGCGACACTTGTTCTCGACCTGGGCTCGCTCGGTCGTGCGGAAGAAGTCCTGCCACGATACGTCGAAGCCGGCGAAGTTGCGCACGTAGATGAGACCCTTCTCGGCGAAGCGACTACGGAGCTTCGGATCTAGCTTCTGGTAGATCTCGCGGTTGTCCAGCAGTGGCGTCTCGCCACCGCGCTCCGCGGCGATCATCGAGAAGAAGAACTGCCGCATCGGCCACTGCGGCAGGTGCGAGCTCTCGCTGTGGAAGAGGATCGACTGGTCGGCTGGGTAGGGCGTCGACCCGTAGACGCGTTCGCCCTCGCGGGGCAGGTCGCCGTACTCGCCGTAGAGCGTCGGGCACAAGGCCATGGCCACCCGTTCGAAATCGGCCACGGTATGGAGATTGAACCCACGGAAAAGGATCGCGCCATGTTCAAGCAGCTTCGACTCGATGAGCGCGCGGCTGGTCGCCGCCCACTCCGCGAGGTCGAGGTTGTTCATGCTCGGCTCCATCACCAGGGGAAGATGCTCGCCGTCCCCGAGGACGCGGGTGTTGACCAGCGTGAGCTCCGAGAGATCGTGGGCTTTTCTCCTGAACCCCTTCAAGGCGGGGTGCGTGGCCTTCTCAGTTTTTTCCATGGTTAACCCGGGATAATGCCGCAGAATTGCCCCCGATCGAAGCACTCTTGCGATCGAGGCGCTGCGGCGCTAGCGATGAGACGTCACGTGGACTCCACAGCCGACAACTGGATGGCCCGCCCGGAACCCCGACGCGGGGCCCGCAGCCTGGCAGCGGTTCTTCCGATGCTGATCCTCGGGGGCGTATCTGGATGCAAGAGCCCGGAGCCGCAACTGACGGCGCAGGATATGTCTGTCCTGCTCACGGCGCAGGTGACGGCCGCTCCGCCGCAAATCACCCTGTCATGGCCGCGGGTTCCGATGCCCGAGGCCCAGATCTCGGTCTACCGTAAGTCCATGGCAGTCGCTTCGTTCAGCGACCATCCGCAGGTGACGCTTGCACCCGCGTCTACGAGCTGGGTCGATCACGACGTCGGCACGGGCCTCGCCTACGACTACTATGTGGAACGAGTCCTCCGGGCGGTTCCCTGGCAGACCATCGGTTTCCTCCGTGCTGGCATCGAGATGCCCTTGGTCGAGGATCGCGGCCAGATCGCGCTTCTGATCGAGGAGCGCATCCTGGCTGCTCTGCCCGCGGAGATCGGTCGCCTCGAAGAGGACCTTCGTGGCGATGGCTGGTCCACCGTGCGGGTGTCGGTGCAGCTGGCCACATCGCCGCCCGAGGTCAAGGAGAAGCTCAGGGCCCTTTACCTATCCGCCGGGGATCGACTGAGGCAAGTCCTCATTCTGGGCCACGTTTCCGTACCCTATTCCGGCAACCTTGCGCCGGACGGCCATTCTCGCCCGACCAAGAATGATCCCGTCCACCGCGGGGCCTGGCCGGCGGACGTCTACTACGCTGACTTTCTTGGCCAGTGGACTGACACGGAGGTGGACACACGTACCAACGAATTTCCGCCCACCGATCCCGCCAACGCCAACATTCCCGGCGACGGGAAGTTCGATCAGGACCTTGCGACGACCGATCGACAGCCCCCGCGGTTCGGCCCCCGGAATCTCGTGCCTGAGCGGCGGGGTACGATCGCCCTCGCCGTCGGGCGGGTTGACTTCTCGGACCTGCCGGCGTTCAGGCCGCGAGGCGAGATCGATCTGGTGCGAGACTACCTCGACAAGGATCATCGGTTCCGGCACAAGCAGCTGCTGGGCCAGCCTGCCGCCGTGATCGATGACCACTTCGGCGTTCTCGCCCAACCGGGAGCCAGCGCGACCCGGGCGGACGTGAAATCTGTCACCGCCTTCGAGATTGCAAGCGCGCTATTCGAGCCGGCAGCGCTGGTGCAGGGTGGTTGGTTCGACCTGCCCGCCAAGCGGCCGGTGCTGTTCGCGTACGCCAGCGGCCCCGGCCAGCAAGCGAGCTGCGAGGGTGTGGGGACGACGGCCGATCTCGCGCGGAAGGACCCCAAGGTCATCTTCAGCATCGTCTACGGCAGCTACTTCGGAGATTGGGACCATCGCGACAACTTCCTTCGCGCCCAGATAGCCACCAGCGTCGGGCTGGCGTCGGGATGGGCCTCGTCGCCGTGGTTTCTGCAGCCGTTGGGCCTCGGGGCGACGATCGGCGAGTGCCTGCTCGTCACCCAGAACGCGGCGCCCTTTGTCCACCTTGCGCTGATGGGCGATCCTTCGCTTCGCATGTTCGTCGTGGCACCGCCGACCGGGGCGGTTGCGACCGCGGCGGGGAACGGCGTCACGCTTGGTTGGAAGTCCTCGGCCGAGCCGGTGCTGGGCTACCACGTCTACCGGGGAGATCCCGGGACGCCGGTGAGGCGATTGACCGCCGAGCTGCGCAAGGACACCAGCTTCACCGATCCAGGGCCCGTCCCCGCCGCGGCCCGCTATCTGGTCCGCGCGGTGAAACTAGAGGTGACACCCAGCGGATCGTTCTTCAACTTGAGCCAGGCCGCTTTCGTCGATGCGCCGGTTAGGTCGCGCTCGGCGCGGGCGCCGTCGACACGTCCCCCGCCTCCCCGTTCGGATTGAGGAACTGCGTCTCCCAGAGCTTCTTGTAGACCGCGCAGCGTTCGACGAGCACCTCGTGTTTGTCGAAGCCGACGCAGCGGCCGGCGTCCAGGACCAGCAGACGGTCGGCCTTGCGAAGGGTCGAGAGGCGGTGGGCAACCACGAAGCTGGTGCGGCCGATCATCAGCTTGTCGATCGCGCGCTGCACTTCCTTCTCGGCCACCGAGTCGAGCGCCGAGGTGGCCTCGTCGAGCAGGAGGATGGGTGCGTTCTTGAGCAGGGCGCGGGCGACTGTGATTCGCTGCTTCTGTCCCCCGGAGAGTTCTCGACCGCCGGTGCCGATCTCGGACTCATACCCTTCGGGCAAGGCCATGATGCCATCGTGTATGTAGGCCGCTCGGGCGGCGTCCTGCACCTCCGCGAACGTCGCGTCCGGACGGCCACAGCGGATGTTCTCCAGCGCCGATGTCGAAAACAAAAAAGGCTCCTGCGTGACCAGCGCGACCTTGTCGTAGATATCACGCAACTTGAGGTCACGGACGTCTCGCCCATCGAAGCGCACCGCACCCTTGGTGGGATCGTAGAATCGGACCAGCAGGCCCATCAAGGTGGTCTTTCCGCCCCCCGAGGGGCCGACGATTCCAATCGTCTCGCCGGCCTTCACTGAGAACGACACGTCGGAAAGCACGTCCTTGTCGCCGTAGGAGAAGCTCACGCCGTCAAAGGCGATGACCTCTGGCGCGCGCTCCAGCGTCGCGGCGTCGGGGCGGTCGGCGATGTTTGGCCTGGTTCGGAGAAAGTTTTCGATGCGCTGGACCGAGGCGACGGTCGTCTGGATCTCCACGTACTTTCCGTTGATGTTGTTGATAGGCCCGAACACGCTGCGGATCGCGAATAGGAACGTCAAAAGGCCCGACCAGGACAGTTTGCCCTGCATCACCTGGCTGCCGCCGTAAAGGATCACGGAGGCGATGAGCAGGCCCGTCAGCGATTCGTTCAGTACGCCCGCGAGCTTCTGTGCACGGACCTGCGCGATGATGTTGTCGAAGAAAGCTTCGCCCTTTGCCAGGCTAACCCGGGTCTGGGCCTCCTCGGCCTGGAAGATCTTGATCGCGCGGATGCCGCGCAAGATCTGAAGCACCGAGTCTGATATCTGATAGCCCATCCTGCGAACTCCGTGGGACGCCTTCAGCGTCTGGAGTGCGATCAGGTAGATCGGAATCGACGCGACCGGAATCACGACCAGCGCGACCAGCGCGACCTTTGAACTGATCATCACGGCCGCGATGAGGTAGCCCACCGCCAGCAGGGCTTCCATGAAGATGCTGCTCGCGGCGGTGATCTTCACCCGAAGCAGTGTCACGTCGCCACGGATCTGCACGATGTCGCTGTGGCTTTGCCGGTCGAAGAACGGGACGCTCAGGGTGAGCAGGTGACGGATGATCTTCTCCATCATTCCGAGCTCCACAGCCTTGCTGAGGCGCTGCTGGATGATCACGTTCAGATAGTTGAGCAGGCTGGCGCCTAGCTGCAGCCCGAGCAAGCCCGCGCCGGTCAGCCACAAAAGCGACGTCTCTCCGAAGCGGCCTGCGACTGCGGTGGCCAGCCGGGAGCGATGCGCGCTGTGCGGGTCGAGGGCGCCCGAAAGGAACCACTGCATCATCAGCAGCACCAGGATGGAGGCAACGCTCCTTCCGATGGCGGTCAGAAAGAAGCCTGCGATCAGGTGCCCGCGGCCCCTGAGCAAGGGGACGATTTGCTCCCAGCCGCTGATCTTCAGCCGTCCTGGAAACCTCACGCTTGCTTGTCGCGTCCAGCGCCCCGGGCGAGGCACGCGGAGACCTTCTGTGCGAGGACCTTGACGTACGGCTCGCGGAGCAATGAAAAATGGTCAGAGTTGATCGTGTGGATGTCCACGCTCTTTGTGGTGCGTGCCCCCCAGCCACAGGTGGGATCGTTGATTCGCCAGATCGGCTGATCGCGGATGCGGAACAGCGAAATCACTGTGTCGACGGTTGGCGGAACGAAATCCGGGCCGGGCCAGTAGTAGTTCTTGTACGCATCGTCGAACGGCAGCAGTTCGTCCGTCGCCGGCTCGGCGCTGCCAGCCGCCGTCGCCTCCGAGGACGGCGAGGACCCCAGACCCAGCTTGCCAAGCGCCCTCTTGGCGATCTTGAACTGGTTTGAAGCGACACCGCTCAGCTGCTCTTTCAGCACCAGCATCTTGGTGCCCTGGGGCGCCCTCTCGATCTTGCGCCAGCGTTTCACGACGACCCGCCGGTAGGTTTCAAGCTTCGTGAAGAAGTGTCGTCGCGTGTTTTCGATGGGCCACGCATCCACAAAACCCAGGAGTCCAACCTGCTCGCCCGACGCCCGCAGCAGGCGCGCCATCTCGAAGCTGATGAGAGCCCCCTCGCATGTGCCCAGCAGGTGGTACGGGCCGTGGGGCTGAACCTCCTTCATACCCGCCAAATACTGCTCGGCTACAGTCTGGAACTCGAAGCGTTGATAGGGCTTCTTGCCTTCGAAGCGGTACTGCGATTGCAAACCGTAGATCGGCTGATCAAGCCCGAGGTTCCTGGCCAGAGCAATGTAGCCGAGAGCGCTGACGTTGAAGGTGGAGACACAGAAAAGGGGGGGCTTGCTGCCCTTGGGTTGGATGGGAATGAGGAGCGGCCATTTGGCGGGCACCGCGTCCGCGACGGTGTAGAGCCGGGCCAGTTGCTCGATGGTTTGGTTCACGAACAGGGCGGCCAGGGGAATCGTCTTGTTAAAGGCGGCTTCGACCGCGGTCATCATCTGCGCCGCGAGCATCGAGTGGCCACCGAGGTCGAAGAAGCTGTCAGTGACCGAGACCGTGGGCAGACGCAGGGTGTCTCGCCAGATCTGCGCCAGCTTCTCTTCAACCGCGTTCCTCGGCGCGACGAACCCGCGCGATGCCGTCCCCGCCCCAGCTTCCGGCGCGGGCAGCGCCTTTCTGTCGATCTTGTTGTTGGGCGTCCGCGGCAGCGCCTCGAGCGTCAGGAAGGCGCTCGGCAGCATGTAGTCCGGCAACTTCTGCCGCACGTGGTCGCGCAATTCCGCTGCTGTGGCCTGCGCCGAAGGGCGCAGTGCCAGGTACGCACAGAGGCGGGGATCGCCCGGGCTGTCTTCCCGTACCACGGCCACCACTTCTCGCACCGCGGGATGTGCGCCCAGCACCGCCTCAATCTCCCCAAGTTCGATGCGGTAGCCGCGAAGCTTCACCTGGTGATCGATGCGTCGGATGAACTCGATCGTACCGTCGGGTCGATACCGACATAGATCCCCGGTGCGGTACAGGCGTGTCCCTGGCGCCGGGTCGAAGGGGCTCGGGATGAAGCGCTCGGCGGTCAGCTCCGACCTGCCCAGGTAGCCCCGCGAGAGCCCGGCCCCGCCGATGTAGAGCTCGCCCGGAACACCGATCGGCGCAAGGCCCCTCGCGCCGTCGAGGATGTAGATCTGCGTGTTGTTGATCGGCCGTCCGATGAAGACCGGCCCCGGCTGCGACGAGAGCTGCTGGACGGTGGACCAAATGGTGGTCTCGGTGGGCCCGTACATGTTCCACGCCGATGCCGCGTTCTCGCACAGCCGTGTGGCCAGCTCGCGCGGCACCGCCTCGCCGCCGACCAGCACCTTGACGCCGCGAAGCGCTTGCCACCCCGTGGCGGAAAGCAGCTGAAACGTCGACGGCGTCGCCTGGACAACGGTGATCCCCGACTCGACGATCTTCCGACTCAGGCTCTTGCCGTCCATCACTTCGGCTTCGACTGTGACCTCGACGTGCGCGCCTACCGTGAGCGGCAGCCACAGTTCCAGGCCGGCGATGTCGAAGGACAGGCTGGTGACGGCCAGCAGGCGATCTTTCGATGACAGCCCAGGGCGCTCCTTCATCGAGTGGAGGAAGTTGACCAGCGCGCTGTGCTCGATCTGGACGCCCTTGGGCTTGCCCGTCGATCCGGACGTGTAGATCACATACGCGAGCGACGCCGGCGTGGCGCAACGCTCAAGTTTTTCCGGATCCTCCGCGTCGATTTGCGGCCGGTCCGCGTCCAGGCGAATCACCTTCGCTTGGTGCTCGGGCAACGTGTCCACGAGCTTCTGCTGGGTCAAGAGTACCGACAGCCCCGAATCGGCGATCATGAAGGCCAGGCGATCGCGAGGGTAGGCCGGATCGAGGGGCACATACGCGCCACCCGCCTTGAGCACCGCGAGCATGCCCACCACCATGTCGATCGAACGCCCGCAGAGAATTCCGACGAGGGATTCGGCGCCCACACCCTCGCGCTTTAGTAGGCGAGCGAGTTGGTTCGAGCGGCGATCGAGATCCGCGTAGCTCAGATCCTTGCCAGCACACGAAATCGCCACCGCCGACGGCGTCCGCCCGGCCTGCTCGCCGACCATCTCCTGCAGGCACAGCTGGCTCGGAAAGTCGGCGCGGGTCTGGTTCCAGGTGACCAGCAGTTGCTCGCTCTCCCCGTCGTCAATGATGGGCAGCTGGCTCAGCGGGAGATCCGGGTGCGCTGCGATGCTTGCGAGCAAGTTCTGGTAGTGACCCAAGAAGCGGGTGATGGTGGCGCCGTCGAACAGGTCGGTGTTGTAGCTGGCGTACGCCTTGAGCCCATTCGGGCCCTCGTACAGGGATAGGGTCAGATCGAACTTCGTGGTGCCAGAGTCGACTTCCACCGTCTGCAACGAGAGCCCCGCCAGTTCCAGCTTGTCCTTGGGGGCGGTCTGGAGATTGAACATCACCTGGAAGAGCGGTGTGCGGCTGGTGCTTCGCTCGGGCCGCAGCTCCTCGACCAGGCGCTCGAACGGCATGTCCTGGTGGGCGAAGGCGCCGAGGGCGACCTCCTTGACCCGCTTGAGCAGCACAGGGAAGGTCGGGTCACCCGAGAGATCTGCGCGCAGCACCAGCGTGTTGAGAAAGAGCCCGATCAAAGCCTCGGTCTCGGCGCGATTTCGCCCAGCGATCGGCGAGCCAACGCTGATGTCATCTTGCCCGGTATAGCGGTGCAGCAGCACCTGGAACGCTGCCAGCAGGGTCATGAAGAGCGTTGTCCCCGACTGTTTCCCCACCGCCTTCATCGCCTCGTGCAGCGCCGTCGGGATCATGAGTGTCTGACGCTCGCCCGCGCTGCCCAGCACGGCGGGACGGGGGTGATCGGTGGGCATCTCCAGAGCCGGAGCGCCCGCTAGCTGCCGCTTCCAGTAGTCGAGCTGCCGCGCAAGCTCGGTCCCGGACAGCCACTGTCGCTGCCAGACCGAGAAGTCTGCGTACTGGATGGGCAGCGGTGGCAGGGTGACCGGCCGGCCCGCGCGATGGGCATCGTACAGCTCCACGAGTTCCCGGATGAAGATGCCCATCGACCAGCCGTCGGCGGCGATGTGATGCATGACGAGCAGCAGGCCATGATCCTCGGGTCCCAGGCGCGCCACGACGCCACGGAGCATGAGATCGGTTCCGAGCTGGAACGGCCGCCGGGTCTCGTCGCGGAAGACGCGCGCAAGTTCCGTCTCGGCGTCGGCCTTTGGTAGAGGGGTCAGGTCGAGCTCCCGAAGCTCGACAGAAGCGTCGGAGCGCACCACCTGGACGGGCTCGCCACCCTGGTCGCGGAAGTTGGTGCGCAGCGCCTCGTGGCGGGCGACTATGGCGTTGAGCGCGAATCGCAGGGCCTCGACGTCCAATACGCCGTGGACGCGCAGCGCGCGCGGGATGTGGTAGGCGTTGCTTCCGGGGTCGAACTTCTCCAGGAACCACAGTCGCTGCTGCGCGAACGAAAGCGCCGCCGGCTCGGTCGAGGCCCGCCGCGCGATCTGACCCTTACGGTCGGCGGTTTGTTTCGCGCCTGCCAGCTGGCCGAGGAGCTTGCGCTCCATGGCGGCGCGCTCCTCAAGCGAGAGTTTCTGCGTGGGTTGCGGGGGGGAGCTCACGGCGCGTCCTGGCCCCCCGAAGGGTATCCGTCCACCGGCTCCGACGCGACACCTCCCTGGGCCATGAGCGAGGCCAAAGCCTCGGTCACCGCGGCGGCCGTGGCCTCCACCGTGGGTGATTCAAACAGAAGACGCAGGGGGATTTCGATTGTGAAAACATCGCGGAGCCTCGAGATGAGCCGGGTCGCCAGCAGTGAGTGGCCGCCGAGGTCGAAAAAGTTGTCGTGCACGCCCACCCGCGGGACGCCCAGGAGGTCCACCCACATAGCCGCGACCATCTCCTCGACCGGCGTGCGCGGCGCGACGAAGCGATTCTCGGCCTCGAAGCCGGACCGGTCGGGCGTTGGCAGCGCCTTGCGATCGACCTTGCCGTTGGCGGTCAGGGGCAGGGCATCGAGGAACACCACGGCGGCCGGGACCATGTACTCGGGCAGCCGATCCTTCAGGAAACCTTTGAGCTCGGCGACTCCCACTTCATGCCCTTGCTGCCGGACCACATACGCGACGAGCCGCTTTCCGCCGGGCGTGTCCTCGCGGGCGATCACGGTGCTCTGGCCGACCCCGGGGTGCGATCCCAGCACCGTCTCGATCTCGCCGGGTTCGATGCGAAAACCGCGAATCTTCACCTGCTGGTCGGCGCGCCCCATCAGCACGATGTTGCCGTCGGCCAGGTAACGGGCACGGTCGCCAGTGCGATACAAGCGGGCCCCCGGGGTGTCGCTCCAGGGATCGGGGATGAATTTTTCGGACGACGTCTCGGCCCGGCCGGCATGACCAAGGTATCCGCGGGCCACGCCTGCGCCCCCGATCACCCACTCGCCGGCCACGCCGATGGGAACTGGGTTCTGAAAGGCGTCGAGGACGTAGCAGGTGGTGTTCCCTATTGGTCTGCCGATGGGAAGCTCGGCGGGGATCTCGTCCCGGCTGCGGTCCCTCTCATAGACCGTGGTGACCACGGTGCACTCCGTGGGTGCGGCGGTGTTGAACCAACGCACGTTCCTCGCCCCTGGCACCTTGCACCAGGCGGCGTAGGCCGCGGTCTGGGCCTGCTCGCCACCGACGATCACCGCGCGCAGCCGCGCGCTTGGCGATTGTCCCGTCGCCGCGAGGTCTCGCACCCACTCGTGCCAGTAGGCGGTGGGAAGGTCCAGCACGGTGACGTCATGTTCTTTTGCCCAGCGCGAGAAGTGCGCGACGGAGGAAATCATCTCGTCATCGCGCAGCAAGAGCGTCGCTCCCACCATGAGCGAGGGGTAGATCTCTTCCACGTGGGCGTCGAAACTGATGGTGGCGAACTGCAGCACCCGATCCGCCGCGGTGTACCCGTAAGCTGCAACGGCGCCGCAGCAGAAATTCACCAGGCCGCGGTGGTGCAGCAACACCCCCTTGGGCTTGCCGGTGGATCCCGATGTGAACAGCACGTAGCCGAGATCGAGCGGCCGCGCGGACGGCGCCGGGTTCTCCTCGCTCCCGGTGCCGATCGCTGGCCAGTCGGCATCAAGCCTGACCTTGACCGCTCGGCTCGCCGGGAGAGCGTTGACCAGGGTTTCCTGCGTCACCAGGACCGGCAGGTCGGCCTCCTCGATCATGAGCCTCAGTCTGTCCTCGGGATACGCGGGATCCAGCGGAACACAGGCGCCTCCGGCCTTCAGGATCCCCAGCAGGCCCACCACCATGTCGAGCGATCGTCTGACCGCGATTCCTACCTTGACCTCCGGACCGACGCCGATGCCTCGCAGGTGGTGCGCCAGCTGGTTGGCCCGCGCGTTGAGGGCGCGATAGGTGAGTTGCCCGCCATCGGGGGCGATGACGGCGATCGCCTCGGGGCTTCGCTCGACCTGTTCTTCGATCAAATGGTGGAGGCACCGATCCGTCGGATGGTCGACCTTGGTCTGGTTGAAGGCCGAGACGAGCTGATGGCGTTCGCCCTCGGTAAGGATCGCTAAGGAAGCAACCTTGGCATCCGGGTTGGCGACGATGGACTCGACCAACGTCAGGAAGTGGCCGCACAGGCGGGCCATGGTGGCCGGCTCGAACAGATCGCTTGCGTATTCGACCGAACCCGCCAGTCCCTCGGGGTGCTCGGTCAGCGACAGCATCAGATCGAACTTCGAGTTGCCTCGATCGACCTTCACCGGCGTCATGACCAGTCCTTCGGGTTGCCGCTCCGCCCTGGGCTGGTTCTGCAACACGAACATCACCTGGAACAGGGGTGCGTGGGCCAGGGTCCTTTCCGGCTTGAGCTCCATCACCAGCTTCTCGAAGGGCAGATCCTGGTGGTCGTAAGCTCCCAGCGCGGTTTCCCGAACCCGCGCGAGGATCTCGCGGAACGTCGGCTGGCCCGAGAAGTTGGTCCGCATCACCAGCGTGTTGGTGAAAAAGCCGATGAGACCCTCGATCTCTTTCCGGTAGCGGCCAGCGATGGGCGAGCCAACCGCGATGTCGTCCTGTGCCGTGTAACGGTGCAGAAGCGTCTGGAACGCGGCCAGGCACACCATGAAGAGAGTGGCCCCCTCGCGCTGGCCTAGCGCGATGAGTGCGTCGGCCAGGTGTCTTGGGATCAGGACCGACTGGTGCTGGCCGGCAAAGCTTTGCACGAGGGGACGGGGGTGGTCGAGCGGCAGTTCTATGAGCGCCGGTGCGCCGGCGAGCCGACCTTTCCAGTAGGCGACCTGTTTGTTCAGGACATCGCCCGCTGACAAACTGCGCTGCCAGTTGGCAAAATCGGCGTACTGGAGCGGCAGGTCCGGCAGCGGGTTCGGGTCGCCTCGGCAGAAGGCGTCATAGAGCAGGCAGAGTTCGTGGAAGAGCACGCCTCGGGACCAGCCGTCCGAGGCGATGTGGTGGGTGAGCAGCAGCAAGAAATGGTCTGCCGCTCCCATCCGGATGACCTCCGCCCGAAGCATGAGCTCGTGGGCGAGGTCGAACGAATGGCGAGTTGCCTCAACCAGCAACCGTTGGGCCTCGGCCTCACGGACGTCGGCAGCCAGGCCCGACAGATCGGCTAACCGGATGGCAACCGGTGCGGGTGGGTTGATGATCTGGACCGGGGTGCCGTCGATGTCCCGGTAGGTCGTCCGGATCACCTCGTGTCGGGCCACGATTGTGTCGAGGGCTCGCTCAAGCGCATCCACCCGGAGATCACCCACCAGCCGGATGATGCGGGGCACGTTGTAGGCGGTTCCTCCCGGCAGCAGCCGGTCGAGGATCCAGAGGATCTCCTGGTTGAACGAGAGCGGGGTGGCCGCGCCCGCAGCCCGCTTTGGGATCGGCCGGTTGCCCAGATGGTCGTCTTTCGCTCGCTCCTTGAGCATCCTTTCCAGGAGCGCCCGCTTTGCAGGGGAAAGGCCGGCAACCTTGTCGATCATCTATGCGGGTCCGTCAGGCCCGGTGCGACTGTCGAGCAGCCGCTCGGCTTCTTCCTCGGACATGCCATCGAGTTCGGCGAGCATTCGGTCAACATCGTTTCCCGCCCCGGCCCCGGCGCGCATGTCCGCGATGATCCGGGCGAGACCGGCGATCGTGGGCGACTCGAACAGGCTACGCACGGCGATCCTGACACCAAGGACCTGATCCACCCGGGCGATCACCTGCATCGCAAGCAGCGAGTGCCCGCCACGCTCGAAGAAGCTGTCGTTGGCACCGATGCGGGCGATACCAAGAAGGTCCCGCCAGATCGTCGCGAGCGCCTCTTCGACCGGCCCGCTGGGCTGCACCGCATCCTCCGCGGGGCCGGCCAGGTTGGCGCCGCCCGGTGCGGGCAGCGCCTTGCGATCAATCTTGCCGTTCGGGTTCAGCGGCAACGCCTCGAGGATCACGAAGACCGACGGGACCATGTATTCGGGCAGGTTCTGCTGAAGCGTCGAGCGCAGCAGTTCGACGGTTGGAGCCGGCCGCCGCGCCGGAACCACATAGGCACAAAGCCGTCGATCCCCGGGCGTGTCCTCGCGTACCACCACGATGGCCTGGCGGATCGTCGGATCCTTGCGCAGGACCGCCTCGATCTCGGCGGGTTCCACCCGGAACCCGCGGATCTTCACCTGGTGATCGACCCGGCCCTGAAATTCGATGTTGCCGTCGGGCAGAAAGCGCACCTGGTCGCCGGTGCGGTACAGGCGTGCCTCGGGATCCGTCGAGAATGGGTTCCTGATGAAGCGCTCGGCGGTCTGCGCGGCCTGGCCGACGTAGCCGCGCGACAGCCCGGCACCGCCGATCAGTAGCTCGCCCGGCGCGCCGATCGGGACCTGCGCGAGGTGCGCGTCGACGATGTGGACGTCGGTGTTGGCCAGCGGCCGGCCGATGGGCACCGTGGCCGAGATCGCCGCGGCCGGATCCTGGTCGACAACCGGACCATAGGTGAGCGACCCGAACGTGGTCTCGGTCGGGCCGTAGTGATTGAAATGGACGCAGCCGCCCGCGCGGATCCGCGCCGAGAGCTCCCAGGTGCAGGCCTCGCCACCCGTGAGCAACACCCGCCTGGGCAGCACCTGGCGCCCTGCTCCGGCGGCGTCGAGCAGTGCGCTCAGATGAGACGGGGTGATCTTGAGTACGTCGATCGGGTGTGCCGCGAGGTAGGCTGCGAATAGCCCGCCGTCCACGGAAGTCTCGTGGCTGATGACGTGGAGGCATCCGCCCGAGGCTAGCGAAGGGAAGATCGAGGTATTGCCGAGATCCGCGGCAATGGTCGACACCGTCGCGAAGTGCAGACCCAGCTTTTCGTCGTCGAGCGCGAGCCGTCGGCAGAGCGCCCTGGTGTAATTGACCAGGCTCCGGTGGCGGACCTCGACACCCTTGGGCACGCCCGTGGACCCCGAGGTGTAGATGATGTACGCGAGGCTGTCCGCGCCGGCGCGGCGTTCGGGATTGGCCCGGACCTCTGCGTCGAGCAGCGCGGCGTCGCGATCGAGGCACACAACGGTCCCCCCGAATTCGGGCAGGGAGCCCAGGTGCTTCTCGATCGTGACCAGCACGGGCGCACCGACCTCGGCGAGTTGGTGGGCGAGACGAGCCTTGGGATGATCGGCCAGCAAGGGGACGTAGGCTCCGCCCGCCTTGAGGATGCCGAGCATGCCGATGATCATCTCGGCGCTACGCTCGACGCAGAGGCCGACAGCCGTATCGGCCGACACCCCGCGCTTTCCGAGCAGGCGGGCGAGCTGGTTCGCCCGGGCGTTGAGTTCGGCGTACGTGAGCACCTGGCCGGCGAAAGCCAGTGCCGGCCGGTCGGGCGTCCGGGCCACTTGCTGCTCGAAGAGATCGGCAAGGCTCTCGTCGCCAAGGGTTTCGCGCGACCCGCTGCGGAACGCGTCGCAGAGCCGTCGGTCCTCCTCGCCCAGTACCGGGAGACTTTCAACCTCCGAGCCCGGGGTGGCGCCGGCGGCCGCGGCGAGAATCTCGAAACAGCGGGCGAATCGCGCCATGTCCTGGTCGCGGAAGAGGCTCCGATCGTAGAGCAGCCGGGCACTCCAGCCGCTGCCCGCGATGGCGGACGCGCGCGTGAGCGCAAGCTTGACGGCGAAACGGTAAAGCGGGGTCGAGAGCCTCTCGACCGTGAACCGCGCGCCTCGGGCATCGACTGGAGCAGCCGGAGTTGGGCCGATTTCGAACCCGACGGTGGCGCCCGCGCCGCTCGAAACCGGCCGGTAGTCTCTCAATCTCGACGCCGTCTCGACCGCGTTGGCTGCCTGCTTCACCAGCACCGAGAACGTGGGATTCCCCTCGATGCTGGCGGTGATGGGAACCGCGCGGGCGTAAGGGCCGATGGCGCTCTTCGCCTCCTCCTGCTCGCGGCCCGCGCTGACGACCTGGATGGCGAAGCTGGTTTGTCCCGTGAGGCGAAGCACCCAGACCTGGAGAGCCGCGAGCAGACCGTCCGCATCGAGGGCGCGGGCCCCGGCCGAATCGAGCGCAAGGGTGATCTCGCCCGGACCACTCCCAACGACTACCCCGCCCGTGGCGGCCGGCGTGCGGGCCATGACCGCAGTGCGGGCTACAAGTGGGAGCGAAGGCCCGGGGAAAGACCCGCGCTCGGCCCAGAAGGCCCTGGCTGCCACCGCCTCGTCGTCGGGCGAGCTGACCATCTCGTTGGCCCAGGCCGCGAAATCGGCGTATTGCAACGGCTCTTCCGGGAGCCGGGCGTTGTCGCCCGCATAGATCAGGAGTGCCTCGGACACGAGGTTCGCGCACGACAGCGCATCCGCGACCAGGGCATCGAGTGTCAGGGCGAGCAGGAAGCGCTCATCTGCCACGCGCAGCAACGCCGCGTGGAAGAGTGGACCCTGCTCCTGATCGATCGGGCGTGCTACCTCTTCGGCGAGCGCAGCAGCGATGCGGTCCGCTTGCCCTCGTCCGGGCTCGACCTTCCCTGTCACCCGAAGATCGACCTGCCGCCACCCGGGCGCGAGCCGTTCGTGGATGACCTGAAGGGGCACCCTAAGGCCGGGCCGTCGCTGGAACGTGGTGCGGAGCGTTTCGTGACGAGCGCTGACGGCGACCAGGGCCTCGCGCAGCGCGGCGGCGTCCACGGGACCCACGACGGAAACGACCGCAGAGAGGTGGCCTCGGGCGGCCGCCTCCTTGTCGATCAGAGCTTCTTCCTGCTGCGCAGAAAGCTCGAACCCGGCAGATGGCTCAGTCAATCTCGCTCCGAATTTC
>JANPCZ010000038.1:0-43232 GCA_031431215.1 Myxococcales bacterium | reverse complement strand
GCAGGCGAGCGAGCTGCCTGCGGCGGCGCTGGCGAGGCCCACGGCTTCAAGGAAGCGGCGGCGCGACACGGCGTCAGGGCGCGAGGGCTGGCGAGCCAGGGTGGTCATGACGTTGGGCCTGACCCTACTCTAGGGCTTCCCCGATGCGGGTGCTCGCGGCAGGTGACCCGGGCGTAGCCGCGGGTCGTATACACTGCGCGACGTGAATCAGGCTCCGAGCGTTCCGCTCGTAGGTGGCGGCCCAGATGTGGCGCGGACGGGGCCGCTGCCTGGAGAGCGGCTTGGCCGTTACGTGGTCGTCGGCGTTCTCGGCGCGGGCGGCATGGGTACGGTGTACGCAGCGCACGATCCCGAACTCGACCGGCGCGTGGCCATCAAGGTCTTGCACCACGGCTTGCACCAGGCGCGGCTGTTGCGCGAGGGCAAGGCGATGGCCAGGCTCACTCACCCCAACATCATCACCATCCACGATGTTGGCATGTGGGGCGGGCGGGTGTTCCTGGCGATGGAGCTGGTCGACGGCAGTACGTTGCGGCAGTGGCAGGCGCACCCGGAACGCTCGCCCGACGAGATCTTGCGCGCTTATCTGGACGCCGGGCGTGGTCTGGCCGCCGCTCATGCCGCCGGTTTCGTTCACCGCGATTTCAAGCCCGACAACGTTCTGGTCGGGCGTGACGGGCGGGTGAGGGTCGCTGATTTCGGACTTGCCACGGCCGAGGGAGCGGCGGATCTGCCCGCGGCCCGCGACGCGGAAGCCGACATCGAGACCAACAGCCACACCGACACCGAGCTGCCCCTGCCGCCGTCCCATGGCGATCGCCGTCCGTTGACCCGGTCGGACGCGGTGCTGGGCACGCCGGCGTACATGGCCCCCGAGCAGGCTCGTGGCCGCACCACCGACCCGCGCACCGATCAGTACAGCTTCTGTCTTTCGTTGCACGAGGGGCTGAGCGCGTCTCGGCCGCTTTCCGAGCTGGCCACGCGACCCGCAGTGCCAGGCCAGATGATGCCGTCCCGCCCGGACGGGCAGCGCTTGCCCGATGTCCCGGGGTGGCTGCACGGGATCCTGGCGCGCGGCCTGACTCATGATCCCGAGGCCAGGTATCGGTCGATGGACGCGCTGCTGGCCGACGTGGAAGCCGGAATGCGCAAGCAGGAGGTGCGTAGCGGGCGCATCGGCGGCCGTTACGAAATCATCGCCTCCGACGTGGGAGCGCTGCCGCTGCCAGCGAGGCGCGCGCTTGATCGTCTGACCGGGCGGCTGGTCACGCTGGTCGAACTCCCAGCGCCACTGGCCCTGCCGGCCGAGGATCCGGGCGCGCCTCGGGCGCCGCCATCGGCGCTGCGCCATCCGAACCTGGTGCCGGTGCGGGGCTGGGTGGTCGAGACGGATCGGGTTCAGCTTGTGCTCGACCTGCCGGAAGCAGCGGAAACTCTGATCACCGCGGCGCGCGGTCGCTCGCGCTCCGAGCGGGTCAACTGGTTCGCGCAGCTGTTGCGGGCGTGCGCCTATCTGCACCGGCTTGGTCTGGCCCACGGACGACTGGGTGCAGGCCAGGTCCTGGTGGTGCGCGGCCAGGTGCAACTGCTGCCACCGATACCGCCCGGCGGCCTTGCCGATGCCGACCTGCGCGAGGCCGGCTCGATCGGGCGTGGGCTGTTCGCGGGAACCTCGGCATCAGGGTCGGGCGCGGCGTCGCGATCGCGCGACGGTAATTCCGCGGTGCCTGTGTCGTCACCGGAGGCCGCCGCCGATCTTGCCCCCGATCTTGCGCCCGCGCTTGCCCCCGCGCTTGCGTTGGTGCTCGACCGCCTGACCGCGGTCGACGTGCGGTCGCGCTTTCGCAACGCCGACGAGGCACTGGTTGCGTGGTGTACCGCCGCCGGTGGGCTGGTCGCGGCAGAGACGGTGGAGACGCGCGAGAGCTTTCTCTTGACCGCACCACTGTGCGGGCGTGAGACCGAGCGGGCGCGCCTGGCGGCCGCCGTGAGAGATGCCGCCGTCGGCCGCGGCGGTGCCTTCTTGATCGGCGGCGAGAGCGGCATCGGCAAATCGCGGCTGGTCGAAGACATCGCCGGACTGGGACTGTTCCTGGGCGTGCAAGTGCTGCGCGGCCAGCAGGCAAGTGCTGGTGCCGCGCCGTACTGGCTGTGGCGGGACGTCGCGCGGGGGCTGGCCCTGTCGAGCGCCCCGTCGGCTTTCGAGGCGGGGGTGCTGCTTCCGGTGGCTCCTGACCTGCCTGCGCTGCTCGGACGATCGGTGCCGGTTCCGCCCGAACTCGACGCGGCCTCGCAGCAGGCGCGCATCGCCGAGGTGGTCGAGCGGCTGCTCGGCAGGCAGACGTCACCGCTGGTCCTGGTGCTGGAGGATCTGCACTGGGCGGGCGCCGAAAGCCTCGCTGTGCTCAAAGTTGTCGCCCGCCTCGCGCGCCAGCGGCCGCTGCTGGTGCTGGCGACCTTTCGCAGCGACGAGCGCCCCCTGTTGCCGTCATTGCTTGCGGACCTGACTCATATTGAACTCGCGCGGCTGTCGTCGGGCGCTTTGGGTGATGCGGCGGCTGGCATGCTGGGCGAGGCCGGGCGCAACCCGGCGGTGCTGGCGCTGCTTGGTCGCGAGTCCGAAGGCAACCCGTTCTTCCTGGTCGAGGTGGTGCGCGCCTTGGCCGAGGAGGTCGGCGGCCTCGATCGGATCGCCACCGCCGCACTGCCCGAGCGGGTGCTTGCCGGTGGCATCCTCCAGGTGGTCGAGCGGCGGCTCTCGCGTGTCCCACTGGAGGCGCGGCCTGTGCTGCGCCTCGCCGCAGTGGCTGGCCGGCGCATTGATCCGGATCTGGTGGCGGCGCTGTGCCAGGACCCGCCGTCGGTCTGGCTCGATCCCGGCCTGGAAGCCGGCATTCTCGAACCCCATGAAGGCGGGCTGCGCTTCGCGCACGACAAGCTGCGAGAGGGCTTGCTGCTGGAGATCGCCCCCGACGAGCGCCAGCGCCTGCACCGGGAGGTTGCCGGCGCGATCGAGCGGCTTTACCCCGATTCGACCGAGCACCGGATGGCGCTGGCGCACCACTGGGGCCAGGCCGGCGACGAAGCGCGCGAGCTGCACCACGCCACCGTGGCCGGAACGCACGCGCTGGCCGGCGGAGCGCTGGTCGAGGGCATCCGGCTGCTCGATCGCGCGCTTGCCCTGGCCGAACAGCGAGCCACGTCGGCCGAGGAGCGGGCGCGCCTGCACCGCCAGCTTGGTGACGCCGCTTTCGATCTGGGCGATCTCGGACGCGCCAACCGGCACCTGGTCGCGGCGCTCGCGCTTCTCGGTCATCGGTTGCCCCGATCCTCGATCGGCTGGGTCGGTTTCGTGCTTCGCTCGGTCGGTGGCCGTCTTCTGCGCCGCCTGCTGGCGCGGGCGCAACCACCGTCGGCGTCGCCCGAAGCGCGTGGACTCGAAGCCTCGCGCGCGGCCGGGCGCCTTGCCCTCATACGTGCCTATCAGTTCAAGGGCATCCAGGTTCTCGGCCTGAGTTTCTTGTCGGTTTCACTGGGCGAACGCTGCGGCCGTGAGAACGTCTTTGGGCTCGGCGTTCTTGGGCACGGTGCTTCCTTGATGGGGCTGCCCCGGCTGGCGCGTGGCTACTTTCAGCGCGGCCGCGCGGCGGCGCGCCTGCTCGACGACAAGCATGGCCTCGCCGAGGTTGTCCTGATGGAGGGCAACCTGCTGCAGGGCCGCGGCGATCTGGTCGGAGCCGTCACCATGATGGAAGGCGGGGTGCCCCTGGTGCGCGAGATCCGCGATCGGGTGTCCGAGTCGAGCCTGCGCGGATCGATTGGAATGTGCCTGTGCTCGCTGGGCCGCTTCGATGAGGCGGCGGAGTGCTTCCGGGGCGTGGTCGCCGACCTGGACGGGCACTCGGAGCAGCATCGCTACAACTACGTCGTCGGGCTGGTGCGGGCGCTGGTCTGTCGTGGCCGGCTTGAGGAGGCCTGGCGGGTCGCCGAGCCCTGCCTGGGCCGCTTCGCGCCCGAAGCCGTGCACACGCGCGCGTCGTTCGCGGGCGTCCTGGCGCTGCTCGAGGCCTGGCGCGGTGACGTGCCGGCCGCGCTGCGGGCGGCCGATGAAGCCATGTCCCTGTGCCCTCGCGTGACCGACGTGCCCTCGATCTGCGGGTTCATTCTCGAGGGGGTGGCCGAGGCGTATTTCGTGGCCTGGCGGGATGCGCTTGCAAGCGGTGGCGGTGAGGCGGCGCGCATCGGCAAGCGCGCGCGCAAGACGGCGCGCGCGCTCGAATCGTGGGCGATGCTCTACACGGTCGGCAAGCCGGTGGCGGCGCTGTACCGCGGCCGGGCGCTGGCTCTGCAGGGCAAGAGCGAAAAGGCACGGCGCCATCTGCGCGAGGCCGTGCGGTCGGCCGGTGCGCTGTCGATGCGCTGGCACGAAGCTGCCGCTCACCTGGAGCTGGGCGCGCTCGAGCCGGCGGGAACGCCGGCCCGTCGCGGGCACCTGGATCTGGCGCACGCGCTGTTCGGCGAAACCCGAGCCGCGGTTCAGCTTGCCGCTGCGGAAGCCGCTCTCGGACGCGAGACCAGGTAGACGTAGAACAAGTCGAAGAACAGGATCGCTGCCGACAGGAAGGTCAGGAACCAGGTATCGACCATCTCAGGGTCGACCTTCGGTATCACGAAGTGCATTTCGATCGAGGTGCCCAGCGTGCCCAGCATCTTGGTCCACGCCACCACGCGCGATAGGCCGGCACCGCCTTGCGCCTGGCGAGCGAAGTAGAACGGGATGAAAAGGATGCTCATGACCAGGTTGATCACGAACGCGGTCAGCAGGCCCATGCGGTCGGGAAAGGACCGCGTGAAACTGTACTGACCGCATAGCCCGACCAGAAAGATCACCGCGCACACCAGGAAGAAATGCTTGCGCAGCTCGGGGTTGGCCTGTCGGTCGCGGCCGAAACGCAGCAACTGGAACACGATGATGACATCGGGCAGCAGCCAGCCCTTGTCGAGCAGGCGCCACACCCAGGGGGTCACCGGCCAAACGAAGGCGAACAGGATCTCCCAGGAAAAATTGAGCGCGATCGCAAACATCGGTACGCCGTAGGTTTTATCCTTGAACCCACGCCAGATCACGAACGCGTAGGTCACGACCCACAGCGCTCCGCCGACGTCGCCGACCAGGTTGAACCACGCGCCCATATCAAGGGCGTGCCGATCGAGATGACCGACGCGCTCGAAGTAGGGACGCAAGTCGGTCATCCGGAACGCCGCGCCCACATGTCCCTGAACCCTGCGGGGATCTCGAACCCTGGCCGTTTCCCGCCGCGCTGAAATGCGATCATCGCGTCGATGTAGTGGCGGCTGAAGAAGCGGATCACGCCGGCGACATCGCGTGATTCATGGCTGAACCACGACTCGATCTCGGCCAGCAGCTTGACGCCGTCGATCAGGACCTCGGTCCAGTTGGCGGCAGGGATGTCGAGGATCTCGGGCAGGTCTTGCCCGGGCAACTTGTCGGCCTCGAAGAAGAACCGCATGGCGCTGGCGGTGAACCCGCCGAACGCGTGGGGGATGGCACCGTCGAGCGCCGCGATGAGCGCCGCGGTCAGCGCGCGGCCTTCAAGCGACGGTGCGATCTGATTCTGTCGGATGAGCAGCGTGAGCTCCTCGGCTTCGTCCATGTCCGCCGGCAACAGCGCGGGATCGATGCCCATGATGCGGCCGATCACCACCCAGCAATGCAGGTACGCCGCCTGATCGTCGCGAGACAGTGAAATCCCCAGGCGTTCGAGCCCGCGCATCACCACGGTTGAGAACGTCATCAGGGTGCCGGCCAGATCCTCTTGGTTGATGGGGACCCCGAAAGCGGCCTGGTCCCAGGTCCGTGGCGCCGCCTGCAGCAGGTGGCGAATGGTCGCGTGCAGCAGGCGCACCTTCTGTGCCGTGCGTATCCCCTTGCCACTCGGGTCGAGGCCACCCTCATCGAGCACATCGATCACGAGCTGGGTGGTCTCGAACAGGCGCCGCAAGGCGTGGCTGTCCAGGTAGCCGGTGGCGTGCAGGACCTTGACTCCGTTCGCGGCGGCGTAGCTGGCGGGCAGGGCGTACGCGCCCAGGATGAACAGCATCTCTGGCCCGTAAAGCCCGAACAGATCTTGCGCCTTGCGCACGTGCGATCTGTCCAGATCGGGGACATCGCCACTTCCGGCGAGAAACGCGCGCACCGGCTCGGGCAGGAGCGGCGACGGCAAGCCTTCGTTTTGCACCAACGTCTGCATGAGTGTGTTCACCATCGCGGTTTCGCCCACTCGAAACAGCTCGGCAATGACCGCGTCGGCCCTGGGGTCGCCGATCTGCCGCATGGCCAACAGCGATTGCGAGGTCCAGCGCCCGGTAGTCACGGTGGCTCTCATAACATGCTCGGCAAGTGGCGGTTGACAGACGATGCAGCATGGGACAAGAGGGGAAACGTGAGCGGCCTGCGTTCCCTCCGCTCCCCGGCCCCTGGCATCGTCGGGATTCTCTTGTGTGCGGTGACCGCGGCCGCCGCTGACGGAACGCTGCTGCGCCAGGTGGCGGGTGCCGAGGTGGACTTTGCTGCGGGCGTGATCACGGTGCGGGCGGGGGCGGCGGCCGACACGAGGTTGCCCAGGGCGGACCTCGCGCGTCCCAAGGCCGAGCGCCAGGCGCGCGCGGCAGCGACGACGAAGCTACGCGCGGCCCTGGCGGCGCTGTCGCTATCTCCTGGGCGCACTCTGGCGGCGACGGAGATCGAGGCTGCGGTCGGGCGCGCGCAGGCGAAGGCGGACTACCAGTCGAACGGCGGTGTGCTGCTGGCGCTGACGGTCAGGTTCGAGGATCTGTTTGCCGATCCGCGAGCCGACGCGAAGCCGGAACACAACCTGACTGTCGCGGCCGCTCCCCTCGATGTGGCGCCGGTTTTCGTCGTGGGCGGCCAGGCGGGGCGTTTGCGCTGGGCGGTGTACAAGGTCGGAACGCCACCTTCGGCCTTGAAGGCTCGGGCGGCGAAACGCGACGACAGCGGGCGGCTGGTTGTGCGTAACGCAAGCGATGCTGACGCGGCAGAGTTCGACGGCGCTCGCGCGGTGATCTGGGTGCAGAAGCCGTCGCGCTGATCTATTCTCGGCGCGATGAGGCGCCTCGGCACGTCCCGACGGAGATCGCTGGCCGCGCTCTTGCGCGCGTTCCGGTACATCAAGCCGCAGTGGTCCGAGGCGTGACCCGCGGCCTGGCCCTGGCGGCGGCGGCCGTGGTGGCGACGCTGGCCGGGGCGGCGCGCGCCGATGGCCCGGTGACTGTGACGACCCGGGCGCCGATCGTTGCCGGCAACGCTGCCGGGGCCAAGCAGAAGGCGCTGGGCGAGGCGTGGCGCCTGGGTGTCGAACAGGTGTTCGCGCGCGCGCTTAGCGAGGCCGGCGTGGCGGATCCGGCGCCGCCGCTGCTGGCCGAGTTTCGCGCAGACCTGGCCAAGAACCCGCGTCGCTTCGTGCGTGGGTACCGACTGCTGGAGCAGGGAGACAAGGATGGCGACGTGGTCGTCGCGATGGAGGTGGATGTCGACGAGAGCGCGTTGCGCCGCGAGATCGAGCGCGTGCGCGTGGCGGCCGCCCCCAGGCCCGGGGAGGCGGTGGTGTTGGTTCTGCGTACCAGCAACGCGCCGCTGTACGGCAACGTTGCGACCGCCCTGTCGGTTGCGTTCGCGAAGGCCGGCGTCAAGACGCAGCCTTGGTTTCTGGCCGACCCGCCCGACGCGGAAGTGCTGGAACAAGCGCGCAAGGTCGGCGCGCGCGCGGCGGTGGTGTTCGTGGCGTCCTCCAGCGCTGACGGACCGGTGCGTGGCACGGGGGTGCGAGGCGTGCGGTGCCAGGTGACGTTGCGTCTGGTGTCGCCGGCAGGTGGCGCGCTGGGCGAGCGTGCGGCATCCGACTGGGCGTTTGCCGTCAGTGACGAGGCCGCCGGCGAGGACTGTCTGCGCCGGGCCGCCGCCGCCGCGGTCGACGCCGTGGCCGCAGATCTACCCGCGCTCGCCGGTCTGGCCGGCACGCGTGTCGTGCAGGTCGCCCTGAATGTGCCCGAGGCCGTCGCTCTTTCGCATGTGCTGCACGCTGTGCACAGGATCGCGAGCGTGAGTGCGAGTGAGGTCAGGCGGGTCGCCGGCATGCGCGTCGACCTGCGGGTGGTCACGCGGCTTGATGGGCCTGCCTTGCTTGCGGCGCTGGTGCGCGAACTGGGCGCCGCGGCCACGGTGAAGGCGATAGAGACACAGGCTGACCGGCTGACCCTGGATGTGCGGGCGGTGACAGCGGCGGCCGTACCACCGGCGCTGGTGCCCGCCGCGGGGGCGGTGCCATGACCCGCGCGCGCGCCGCGATCGTGGCTGTCGCGCTCATTCTCGGCTGCGCCACCATGCGTGTGCCAAGCGCAGGGCTGCGCGTTGAATGCGACGTTCCCGACGCAACCCTCTGGGTCGACGATGTGCTCATGGGCCGGGTCGCCGCCTGGTCGAAACCTGGCAGAGCTTTGCGTGCCGGCTTTCGTCGCGTGGAGATCCGCCACCCCGATTTCCATTCGCACTACGCAGAGCTGCAGCTTGTCGATGGTGTCGGTGCCGTGATCAAGGCCGAGCTGCGGCCGGTGCTGGAGTGACGGCGCCGGTGCGCGTCCGCCTTGCTGTCGCCTTTGCGGTTGTTGCGGTACTTGTGACGTTTGCGTCGCGGCCTGCTCGAGCTTCGGGCTTTCTGCTCTACGAGCAGTCGGCCGAGGCGGTGGGCAAGGGCGGCGCGGTTGCTGCTGGCACCCGCGAGCCAGCCGCCGTGTGGTTCAACCCGGCGGCGCTCGCGTTTGCGCCTTCGCGCGGCGTCTCGGTGATGGGGGCGCTCATCACGGCGCGCGCGTCCTTCGTTCCCGACGGTTCAGGCGCGACGGTTTCGACCCGGCGAGGAGTGCACCCCGTGCCGAGCGTGTTCGCGCACGCCGCCGTCGCCGACCGCGTGCAGGTGGGCGTGGGCCTGTTCGCGCCGTTCGGTCTTGCCCTGCGCTGGCCCGATGACTGGGCCGGCGCGCAGAAGGCGCTGGCGACCCGTCTGCGCTTCATCGAACTGGCCGCCTGCGCCGCGTACCGGGTTCACGACAAGCTAGCGATCGCGGCGGGGCTAGCGGCGGTGCGGGGCGACGTCAAGCTGTCGGCCGAGCTGCCCAGGGAAGTGGGTGGGCGGGCCGATCTGACGGGTGGCGGTTGGGGCGTAGGCCTTGGCACTGGTGCCTCGCCGCCGCCGTTCAATCTCGCTGTGCTCTACCGCCCGTGGCCCGAGACCTTGCACCTTGCGGCCAGCTACCGCAGCCGGGTGCACGTCGGCCTCGACGGCGATGCCGACTTCTCGCCGCAGGCTTCCGGCCTCGACATCGTGTACCCGGACCAGGGCGTGCACTCGTCCATCACGCTGCCGGATCTGATCACCTTCGCCACCATGTACCGGCCGCGGCCGCGGCTTGAGCTGTCGGCCGAGGTCAACCTGGCGCTGTGGCAAACCTTCGACCGTCTGTTCATCGATTTCACCGGCAGCACCCCCGGCGATCAGATCATCGAGCGCAGAAGTCGCAACGCCGCCACCTTTCGCGTCGGGGGCGCATGGGCCTTGGCGCGCACGCCGCTGGTCCTGCGCACCGGTCTGGCCTACGTGCAGAACACCACGCCGGGCGACACCCAACACCCCATCGCCCCCGACGGCAACCGCATCGGCGCCAGCGCCGGCCTGGGCTACGCCATCGGCCGGGTCGCGATCGACGCCGGCTACATGCACGTCCGCTTCCTCGATGCCAAGGCCAACCCCGCCGGCCCGATGCCGCTGCCCGGCACCTACCGCGCGGCAGTCAACGCGATCGCCCTGACCGTCACTGTGCGGTGACGGGGCGACCGCGCCGACGAGTTTGGCAGGCCCATGAAGCACGGGTAGTTTCGCTGCTCGCGCCGGTTCACGAATGGCTGGGCGCTGTCTGATGCGCGGACGCGCTTCAGGTCGTTGGCGGTGGCGGCCCTACGCGATCCCGAAGCCCCGACGCAGGGCAGCCTGCCAGGTCGCGCCGGTCCCGCCCGCCAGCATGATCCGCACTGACACCTTCGCGCCACCGCCCCACGGCCACCACGCAGCCGCGAGCATCGCACCGCCCAGCTCGGCGCTCACGAGCAAGCGCTGATCGCCACGCAGTCCACCCATGGCACTGACCCGGCCCCGCACCACAGGCGGGGCGCCAGCGATCGAAATGGCGTCGAAACTGTGCGGAAAAACCGGCGCAAACGCTTGCGTCACCCGCGCAATGTCCGTCTGGGTGAAGGCGGTCAGCGCGGCCTCGAAGCGCCCGTCCCACTCCCAGCTGAGGATGTCCTTGGTCGCGGCGGCGATCTCGGCGCAAACCTTTTCCACCCCGCCCGCGGCCGCTTCATCTTGCACGATCATGGCCGCGGCTACTTGTTCTCGGGCGGCGCCGGTTCCGCGGGCGCGGGCTTCTCTTCCGTGGGCGCCGGTGCCGGCTTCTTGTCGGGCGCTTTGGGCTTCGCCAAAAGCCAGGTCTTGAGCGTGGCCTTGTCGGCGTCGGACAGGCGGCCGTCGGGGTGCATCGGCAAGTAGAACCAGGGGGGCATGTTGCCGGCCTCGATCTGCTCCCAGCCGTTCTCCTTGTCGGTCGTACGTTCTTCCTCGTCGGAGTCGCCCCACTCGGACATGTTCACGCGGGCGCGGCCCTTCTTCACGTCGCGCAAGACCAGCCACGCCGCCGGCGCCATGCGGCTGTACCACGGCCACCGCGTCTCGTTGGTGTGACAGTCGAAACACGAGCGACGCAGGATGGCCTCGACCTCGGGTGGCGCGTCGATTTTGAAGCGTGCTGGCGGGTTGTTGCCGATGCCATCGACGGGCACGAACTGGATGCCCACGAAGATCGCCAGCAGCACGCCGCCGCCTATCACGATGGCTTTCTTGAAGCGCGCAAACAGCGAGCGCGAGGGTGGGCGGAGCTCAGACTTCGAAGGTGGATGTTCGCTCATGGTTGTTGAGCCGCTGATCTATCATGCCAGCCCACAGCGGGAGGAGGCACATGCGGGTCAAGTGCAACATTTGGCAGCGCAAAGACTGCCTGGGCACGGGCGGCACTTCCCGACGCGCTCACCTTCGATCTGCTGGACGCTCGCATCTACAGACCCCCGCTTTGCACAGGGACTGGGTTGTCATCGACGAGGTGCAACGGGCGCCCGCGCTGCTGGACGCCACACTTGCCACCAGGGCATGAGCTATCCTCGCGCCGTCATGAACCTGAACTTGTTGTCTCTACCGGCCGTGCCAGTTGTCACGGTCGCGCTGCTGCTTGCCGCTTGTGGTGATGACAGCGCGGACATCCCCGCCACCTTCGACGGCGCAAAGCTGACGGTGATGACCCGCAATCTGTACCTGGGCGGCGATCTGGCGCCGGTGATCACGGTAGGGGGCATCGACAAGATTCCCGAGGCGGTGGCCGCTCTGTGGAAATCGGTGCTAGCAAGTGACCCCAGGGGCCGCATGAAGGCCGTCGCCGCCGAGATCGCGGACGCCAACCCCGATGTCGTCGGCCTGCAGGAGGTCGAGATCTACGCCAAGCAGGAGCCGGGCGACTTCACGCTGGCGAAGCCCGAGCCGAACGCGACCGCGATCGAGTTCGATTTTCTCAAGGACATCTTGGACGAGCTGGTGGCGCGCGGGCTGCGCTACCAGGCGTTCGAGAACAGGCTGTCGGATGTCGAGATGCCGTGCGACGCCGAGGGTGGCCAGCGCTTCGATCTGCGCGTGACTGACCGGGATGTCATTCTGGTGCGAGAAGGTCTCGTCGCCACCAACCACAGGCCCAAGATCTTCGATAACTACTTGACCGTGCCCCTGGGCGCGCTTGGCCCGACCGGGCCCATCCCCGGTGCCACTGGGATCCCGGTGAAGCTGCAACGCGGCTTTGGCACGGTCGAGGTCACGGTCGATGGCGCGCGTTTCGTGTTCGGCAACAGCCACCTCGAAGTGGGCGGGCTTCTGGCGTCGTTCCAGGAGGGCCAGGCCAACGAGGTCGTCAAGCTGGTCGATGGCATCAGGGACAACCTCGTGCTGGTCGGCGACTTCAACAGCGCCGCCAATGGCAAGAGCACGCGCAGCTACGGCTGGCTCGCGGCCAAGATGGGCGATGCTTGGGCCAAGGTGAACCCGGGCCAGGTCGGACAGACCTGCTGCACCGACCTGAGCGCACCGGCGTTCAAGGGCACCGAGCGCATCGACATCGTGTTCATGAAGAACGGCGTACGCGCCGAATCGGCCCTGGTGGTGGGTGCGGACCCTGACAAGCGAACCGTCGGCAGCTTGTTCCCGTCGGACCACGCCGGCGTGGTGGCCAAGCTGGTCGTCAAGCGCTGAGTCAGGGTCGCCCGGGAACTTTGTCTTGACTACGATTCTATAGTTTCATTGCGTGTTGCTGATCTGTCCCTGAGAGCAACGAAGAACCCGTCATGACCACCTACTGCCTCGACGACGCAACCGAGAGCGCGCAGCCGACGACCTGCTGTGCGCCAACGCCCCTCGCCATCGGGAAGCTCCCGGCATGACGGCAGGCCGACGTTTCGTCGCCGAGGCGGTGGCGACCGCGTTGCTGCTCGCGACCGTGGTCGGCTCGGGCATCATGGGCGAGCGGCTGGCGGGCGGTAACGTCGCGATCGCTCTGCTGGCCAATTCGCTAGCGACCGGGGCAGGGCTGGTGGCGTTGATCCTGACGTTCGGCCCGGTGTCGGGGGCGCACATGAACCCGGTGGTCACGCTCGCGGTTGCGTCACAAGGCGAGCTGTCCTGGCGGCAGGTGCCCGGGTATCTGGCGGCGCAGTTCATCGGCGCGCCCGCGGGTGTGGTTCTGGCGCACGTCATGTTCGGCGGGCCGTTGATCACGCCGTCGCGGCACGTACGCAGCGGCGCCGCTCAGTTGGCAAGCGAGGTGGTGGCCACGTTCGGGTTGCTCGCGGTGGTGTGGGCGTGCGCGCGACGCCGCCCGGCCGTGGCGCCGTTCGCGGTCGGCGCGTACATCACGGCGGCTTACTGGTTCACCGCCTCGACCTCGTTTGCGAACCCCGCGGTCACCTTCGCGCGCACGCTGACCGACACCTTCGCGGGTATTCGCCCTGCGGATGCGCCGGCTTTCATCGCCGCACAGATCGTCGGCGCCGGCCTCGCGACGGCGCTGTTTCGCTGGCTGCTGCCACCGCTACCCGACGCCCCCCGCACCGAGGAGCCCGCATGACCACCGTCATCTTCGCCTGTGTCCACAACGCCGGCCGCTCGCAGATGGCTGCGGCCTGGTTCAAGTTGCTCGCCGACAAGACCAAGGCGCGGGGCATCTCGGCCGGCACGCAACCTGGGCCCCACGTGCATCCCGAGGTGCTGGTGACGATGAAAGAGGTCGATATCGATCTGTCGGCCGCCACGCCGCAATTGCTCACCGACGATCTCGCCCGCGGCGCCGGTATGCTCATCACCATGGGTTGTGGCGAGGCCTGTCCGCATGTCCCCGGTTTGCGCCGCGACGACTGGCCGCTTGAGGATCCCAAGGGCAAGCCCATCGAACGCGTACGCGAGATTCGCGAAGACGTGCGCCGTCGTGTGGTCGACCTGCTCGCGCGCGAGGGCTGGGGCTGAAGCGTTGCTCTGCGGGGGTCTCAAGTCGGTGGCGGTTTCATGGGCCTGTGCGCATGAACCGGTCGGCATTCTTCCGAAACTCTGCCAGGCGGTAGACCACCGTGCGGCGCGAAACGCCCAGGGCCCCGGCCACCTCGTGAGTGTGAAGGCCGTCGACGTGACGGAGCACAGCGACGACGCGCGTGCTCTCGGGCACGGACGCCAGCACGCGCCTTGCCAGATCTTGATCCACCAGCGCGGTCTCCTGGTCCAGGTAACGAGTGGATGTGAGCGCCGCCAGATCGGCGAGCGGCTGCAGCGCGTTCTTCCGATTGCGGAGCTGGTTGAGACAATAATTTGTCGCGATCCGATACACCCAGCCCAGCGCCTCAACGCCTGGTGGGGCCTTGTGCACGTGGCGGGCGACTCGTTCGAAGGTCTCGTGCATGGCGTCCGTGGCGGCCTGGCGATCTTTCAGCAGGCGTAGGCACCGACCGACGACCGCGCTGCGATGTGCGCGGTATAACTCGGCGGTCCGATCCTGCCGGGCGACTTGTTTCCGCTGACTCCCCGATGACCTGACGTGAGCCGAGCTTGCCGACATCGAACTTCGCCTGCCTTTCATTCTTGTTTGCGTCCTCACTCGGGATACGCGGAATCCAGACGAGAAATGGCTCACGCAGGCGCCGTTTTATGAGACGCGATGCACCGTTAATGGCGCAACGGCCGAAAATTGCTGGTGCTACGGTCCGGGCCCGTGAACGATCCTGAAGCGTTGCGCCGCACGGCACCTGCGCCGCGGGCGGCAGGGCCACCCCTTACAGACGACCGCGCTGGTGCACGAAGCGTACGACCGGCTGGTCGATCAGAAGACGGACTGGTAGCAGGTGCCGAGCCAAGGGCTTGGCCGCAGGTGGGGTGAGGTCCGCGAATTCACTTCGCGGCCGTCACTTCGAAAACCTGTTTCCCGCTGGGCTCCCGGCCGTGGTGCGCTGCAATTGGTAGGCGATGACCCGGTGGCTGAAGAGCGTCGGCACATAGAGAATACCGTTGCGCGCATCGTAACCGAGATCGGCGGATTGGATGCCGGCTTCACGCTCATCGAGCAGGACGTGTGACACGCCCGTGGCGACGTTGACCTCGTAGATGATGCCCTTCGAACACGTGACGAGGAAATCATCACCCACGATGTTCTCGATTCCGTCTACGCTCAGGCCGAGCCCCACGACCACGGTTTTCAAGGAACGATCCGGTTGCACGTGAAGCACGGCGCCTCCCGCGAGGACATAGAGTTGCTTCCGGTGGGAGAGGACTCCGTTGGGATTTTTCACGCCTTCGACGAAGACCGAAACGCCCCCATCTCTGATCTCGTAGATTTTTCCGAATTTGTGATCCGAAACATAGACGGCCGCGGTGAGAATTTCCGAACCGAGAGCGGGCCGTGTGATGGAGGTGCTCACGACGCAAACGGCGGTGTTGTTTTACAACCCTCAGAAACTGGGAAAAGAAACGATTGGGAAAAACGGAAAGCCGTATCCACCTCGATCCGGGTTTGCGAATAATTTGTTGACACTCAATCCAAATCAAGAGCAAGAAGGCCTCCGATGAAAACCCTCGTTCAGGACCGCTCCTGCAATTTACTTGTGCTCCGTTGGCCGCTGGCCCGGTTGTCACTGGCCTTGCTGCTGTCCCTCGCCAACGCCGACAGCATTTTGGCCGCCCAGCCTGCCGTCGCGCCTCCCAGCGAAGCGGCCCTCGCCGCCGTTCGCCCGGAACCGGCCGTGCAGAAGACGATCACAGCGAACGAGCAAGCTTTTCTGGCCGCCGTGCTCGCTCAAGACAAAGCTGGCTTGGACGCACTGCTTTCGACTGCGTTTGTCTACGTTCACGAAAACGGCCAGGTCAGCACGAAGGAGGAGTTCTACCGCGACTATCTCGGCCGCGGATATCTCGACGCCGTCTCTAAACCAAAAGAGATCATGCGGAGGTTCGGCGGCCTGGTCACAACGGTGAGTCTCGGTCACCTGCGTCTGAAGGGCGAGGGCGAGTATCCCACGCAGGCGCTGACGCACCTCTGGGTCAAAGAAGGGGAACGGTGGGTGCTTGGTCACCGGCACGAATCGCACAAGGGTCACAGTGTGGGACCGCTCCTGCCCCAGGAGGGTGGCGTTAACAATTCGGGCAATACGGGCGCGACGCCCACGTTCGCGGTTGCGAAAACCATTTCCAAGAATGAAGCTGCGTGGACCAAGGCCATGGTGACCAACGACGCAGCCACGATGGACCCGCTGCTGCAGGCGACCTTGCAGTATGTCCACGTCACTGACCACACGAGTTCCAAGGCGGACTTCATGCATGAACTATCGACCGGTTTCACGGAGGCCGAGTTCCTCGGGACAACGCTGCGGCAGTTCGGCGACACGGTCATAGCGGTGCACAATGCCCACGACCGCCACACCGGAAAACCCGACCAGTCCCGTTCGCAAGCGATGCACTGCTGGGTAAAAGCAGGCGAGCGGTGGGTGCTGGTTGCGCGGCACTCGGCCCGGTTTCTACCTTATTGAACTGAACAGCCGGTGGCCCGCCGCTCGCGGCGGCGTCTTCGCGCGTTATCCGAAGGGGTCCGGACGCACTCGTCGATGAGCCCGACGGTCCTCGTCGAAGTGGTTCGTGGCCCGCCGAGATCGCCGGCCGGCAGCCCGTTGTTTCGACTGCGGGCCGGGCCGGTTTTGGTATTGTGAGTTCATGAGTGAGGCAGGCGCGCCAGAGGATCCGCGCCATTTCCCCGACACGCAGTGGTCACGGGTGGTGGCTGCGGCGAGTGATGATCCCGTCGAGCGGCGGGCTCGCTTGCAGGATCTGCTCACGCGCTACTGGCGACCGACGTTCCACTATGTGTGTGCGATGCGGCCCCATGCGGTTCAGGAGGCTGAGGATCTCACGCAAGGATTTTTCGCCGCCGTTTTGGCCCGGGTCGATTTCGCGACGCTGTCGCCCGCGCAGGGCAGTTTTCGCAGCTTCCTGAAGGTGGCGCTGCGGCGCTACGTCGTTTCGGTCGAGCGCAGCGTGAACGCCAGCCGTGCACGCGAGCAAGCGACCGTCGACGACGTGGGCCTGGCTGAAGGCACCACGCCGACGCCTAGCGTTGACGAGGGTAGAACTCCCGACGACGTCTTCGACCGCGCTTGGGTGCGCGCGGTGCTCGACGACATGCTGGCCCGCCTGCGCGAAGAACTGCACGCCAGTGGCCGAGACCATCACTGGGCCATCTTCCAGAAATACTGTCTTGAGCCCAGCGAGGACGTGTCGTACGACAGCGTGGCCGGTGAACTTGGGCTCACCGTCGATCAGGTGCGCAACTATTTGCGGGATGTTCGCAAGCGCTCGCGCGAGCTGGTGCACGAGATCGTGAGCGAGTACTTACTGCCCGACGACGACGTGGAACAAGAGATCCGTTTCATTCTCGGCGCCTGAACATGACTGACGATGCCACTCATCGGCTGTTGCGGTTTTTGAACCAGGCCGAGCCGTTGCCCGCGGTCGGCGATCGGCGGGGCCGCTACCGCATCGACCGGGAGATTGGCCGCGGCGGGGTGGCGGTGGTGTTCGAGGCCACAGACATGGATCTGGATCGCAAGGTGGCGCTCAAGGTGTTGACCGCGGCCACCTCGGAACGCACGCGCGACGAAGCGCGGGCGGCGGCGCGGTTGCAGCACCCGAATGTGGTGACGGTTCACGAGGTAGGTGAGGACTTCATCGCGATGGAGCTGGTGCGCGGCCGCAGCCTTGCCGCTGCGTGGCGTGAAGCCCCGCGCGAGCGACGGGTGCAGGACGTCCTGACGGTCGCGCGCGCGCTGGGGTACGCGCACGGCCAGGGACTGGTTCATCGCGATGTGAAACCGCAAAACGTGCTGGTCGAGACCGACACCGGCCGCTTGGTGCTGAGCGACTTTGGCCTGGCCAGGATGCAGGACGGGAAGGACAGTGCGCGCGCCGGTCGTGCGGCCGGCACGGCGCCCTACATGGCGCCCGAGCAGGTGCGTGGCGATGTCGAGGCAATGGGACGGGCCACCGACGTATGGGCGCTGGGTGTGATGTTGTTCCAGGCCGCGACGGGGCATTTGCCGTTCCGCGCCGACAAGCAGAGCGCCGTGTTCGAACTGATCCTGCACGCTCGTCCCGCGGTCATCGAAGGGCCCTTGGGTGCGGTGATCGAGCGGGCTCTGCACAAGAATCCGGCCTCGCGCACGCGGGACGCGGCCGTTTTTGCGGACGATCTGGCGCGCGCGCTGGCCACAGCGACGGCCCGGAGGCGGCGTCCGTTGCGTCTGCTGGTCGCGGGGCTGCTGGCCACGGCGGTGTTGTTGCCGGTGGGGCTGGCGGTCAACAGCCGGCTGGCGCGGCAAGCCGTGATCGAGACGTTGCGCAACCAGGCGCGGGTGTCACTGGAGGCGGCCCTTGAGCTGCAACGAGCGGGCGCCAACCAGCGCATGCGCCAGTTCCTGCCGCCACTCGAGGCCGCGTATGACGAAGCTCGCCGGCGCGCTCCCGAGCTGGCCGAGGTCGAATACCTGATGGGGCGCATGCACCGCGCGCTGCTCGACGACGATCGCGCGCTGGCGCGGCAGTCGGATGCGCTGGCCAAGGACGCTCACTTCGTCCCGGCGCTGTACGAGCGGGCTGTCCTGCTGACGCTCCGGCGTGAACGAGCGCTGGCCCTGCACGACGCTGCTCAAGAAGATGGCGCCGCGCCCGCGCCCCGCCCGGACGCCAACGGCGCGACCGTGGCGTGGCAACAATTTCTCGCCCTCGGTCCCGGCGGTAACAGCGCTTCATACCCGCTGCTGACGCCTCTGGCGCGCGACGTGGCCACCGCGGCCCTGGCGCACCTGCGAGGCCGACCGGACGAAGCCCGCCGGCTCTTGCAGGCGGTGCTCGTCGCCGATCCCTTGCTGGACGAGGCGTGGGAGATCCTGCGGAGTGCCACGCGCGCCGACCAGACAATAGCGGCGACCGCCGTGGATCAGGAACTGCGCGAGCGCGAGGCCAGTCACACAATTGGTCTGGATCGCGACCGGGGCTACTTGCCGGCGTACGTAGGCCGCGCCGAGGTGCGCCTGAAGCTGGCCAATCGGCAGCGTCAGCGCGGCGTCGATCCGACCAGCCTGTTGGAAGGGGCGAAGGCCGATGTGTCGACGGCGCTCGAGCTGCGCCCCGAAGAGAACCTCTGGATGCTGCGCGGCCGTTTGCAGCTGGCCGAGGCCTACTGGTTGCTCGACAGCGGAGCCGACCCGACGCCGGTGAGCGAGGCCGCCGAGCAGGATTTCACGAGGGCTCTGCAGTTGAACAGCCGACTCCTCACGGCGCTGACCTGGCGTGGCACCTCTCATGCCCAGCGCGCCGGGTGGCTCGAGCAGGCGGGGCGGGACGGCCGCGCACAGTACGCGGCCGCGACCCGCGACTGGGAGGCTGCCTCCCGCATGGACCCCAAGCGCGACGGTCCACGTTTCCATCTTGCACGCGCGGTTGGGCGCTCGGCCTATGCCGAGGGCAGGCGCGGCGGTGAGGCGGCGCCGTTGTTCGCCGCGGCCGAGAACGACTTGTCCGCGTTCGCGGCGCGCGACCGAAAGCCGAGTGTGGTCAGGGCGTCGGCCTCGGCCTCGATCGCGCTTGACGAAGCGCGTGTGCTCGTGGCGCGCGGCGAGGATCCGCGATCCGCTCTCGACCGCGCCCAGGCACGGGCGGACCAAGCCATCGAGATCGATCGCAACGACGGCAACGGGTGGCTGCAACGGGGTCTGGTCTGTCTTGAACGCGCGGATTACCTGGCGCGCGGGGAAAAGCTGGCGGCGGCCCGCACCGAATACGCCCTCGCGGCCACCGCGTTGGCGCAGGCCGCCGCCCTGAGACCGACCCTGGCCGCCCGCCTGGCTGAACCCCTGGCACGCGCCCGCCAGCGCTCCCGCACGCTGCCCTGACCGAGATCCGCGCCGGCGCCGCGGCCGGATGGGGACACTTCGACCGGACCGCGCGCTCACGGCAAAGCGAGCCCATCTATTTGACCAGTCGTCTGGCTGAACCCCTGGCGCGCGCCCGCCAGAGCGCCTGTGACGCTGTCCTGCAGACGAATTTACGTACACGAATCGCGATCGGCTGCGATCAGCTAACTGAACAGCCAGACCTACCCTCCCCATCCGCCTGCTTGTCAGCCCGTTCTTCGGCCTCGAGGTGCTCGAGGTTTAGGTCGATGTAGCCGGCGGGCTCGCTCGCGCCAGGATGTCTTTCCACCGCTAGGTGCTCGTCAAAGGAGATCCGCTATGCCAAGGGACCTTGCAACATCGGTCGTCACCACATCGGTCTTCCTTTGGCTCGCGTCCGGAGCGTGCACCGGCGATATCGGGTCCATGGGCAATTCGGGCCAGCGGCCCGGGACGACCGGTGCTCCGGGAGGCTCAGGGCCATCCACTCCGGGCGGCAATCCCGGGCCCGGCACCAATCCCGGGCCCGGCGGCAATCCCGGGCCCGGCGCCAATCCCGGTGGCCCGAGCAATGCGCCGCCGCCGGTCCAGATGTGCGTGCAGCCGTCGACGGCGTCACGCCCGCGTCTGTGGAGGCTGGACGACGGCCAGTATGGCAAGACGGTGGCCACGCTTTTGAAGGGTCGCTCCGCCGACGGCAACGACGACATGGTGCTGCCGTCGGGATTGAAGCTGCCGCTGGCGATCGTGGCGGCCGCTGACGTGAGGTTCAGCACCCGATCCAGCGCCCGCCACGTGGCGGACTCTGACGCCGAGGATATCGCGAGAGCCGGGTATGACGTGTCCGAGCGGCTCCTGGCGGATGCGGCGATCGCTGCTTGTGTGAGCGGGACCGGGTCGCTGCGCGTATGCCTCGAGCAGCCGCTGATGCAGAAGGCGGAGCTGGCGTTTCGGCGGCCGGTGGTGGCAGCGGACGTTGCGCATTACCTCGCGGCGGCGGAGGCGGCGGTCGCCTCGCCTGGGGGGCGGCGCGAGGCCGCCCGGCTGGCGCTGCAGGCGCTTCTGATCGCGCCACGCTTCGTGTTCCGGACCGAGCTTGGCGCCGATGCTGGTGGCCGCGTGCGCCTCGACGCCTTCGAGGTTGCCGACGCTCTCAGCTACAGCCTTACTGACGGACCGCCCGATCAAGCGCTATGGGCGGACGCAAAGAGCGGAGCAGTGCTGCGGCCCGAGGTGACGACTGGGCACATCACGCGCCTGCTGACAGCGGCTGAGAAGAAGGGCCCGGCGCGGAATTTCGTGCGAGAGCTGTTCGCTTACCGCGACGTGCTCAAGGTCACCAAGGTCGCGAAGTTCCACCAACCCGACACTTTGCTGCGCGAGGCGGATCTCTTCACCGAGAACGTCCTGCGCAAGAACGCACACGCGGGTTTCTTCAAGGAGCTGCTGACCAGCCGCAACGGGTTCGTCAGCCCTGCCACAGCGCAGAGCTACAACGCGACGCTGACCGGCACTTCGACCACGGCCCAGCCGTTCACGTACACGGGCGAGCGGCAGGGGCTGCTAGGACATCCGGCATGGCTGGTCGGCTACGCGGCGCCGGACCCGGCCGAGTTCGAGACCGTCATCCTGCGCGGCCGCTTCGTGTCCGACCGTTTCTTGTGCGCCAAGGTGCCGAACGCGCCCATCGGCATCATCGTCGAGGTCGCAAAGGATCCCACCAAGACCGTGCGCGAGCGGCTCACGATTCACAAGAAGGACCCAACCTGCTCCGCCTGTCACCGGGTGATGGACGGCCTCGGGCTCGGATTCGAGGGGTTTGACGACCTGGGGCGAACGCGCACGACCGAGGCCATGCGCCCAGTCGTCCGGTCCGGAGAGATGGTTGGCAGCGGAGATCAGGATGGCCCGTTCGAGGGCCTCGAGGGGCTGACCACAAAGCTGCTCGCGTCGCAGACCGTAGCGAGCTGCCTGGCCGCGCAGACGTTCGAGTTTTTCATGGGGCGCACGCCGAACCAGGGCGATGCGTGCACGGTGCAGGATGCGCTCCGGCAGTACCAGACGGCGGGGGGCGACCTGACCGCGATGGTGCGTACCTTCTTCGTGTCCGACGGATTCCTCTACCGTACCCAATGACCCTCAGGGAGACTGACCATGGACATCAATAATCGTTCCACGATCGCGGCGAGGTACGCTCGGCGTCGGTTTCTCAGGGGCATGGGGCTGGGTGCAGCCGCGGCGCCGCTGGCGCTCGGGATCGGCGACTTGATGATCGGGCGCGCGCTCGGCCAGACCACTCGCCGGAAGCTGGCCGTGTTCTTCGTTCACGGCGAGTGCTGGAACGGGGGGGGCACGGATCATACTTACGTGCCGCCCGGGGTTCGCGACCTCACCCTGGCGGGACCGAATCTGGCCAAGACGGTGGCGGATGGCCAGGACGCCGACATGACCGGCGTGGCGTGGCCTCCGTTCGTCACGCCGCTCGCCCCATGGAAAGACCGGATGGTGCTCGTCGACGGTCTGCCCCTGGTCGGCGTCAGCCTTGATAATCCCAGTAACAACCACGGGCAGGGAAACGCGGCGCTGTCCGCGGTCGGGCGGGCCTCAACTCCGAGCGGCATCACGATCGACCAGCACGTGGCGGCCGCGCTTGGTCGCGACACGCCGGTCAAGAGCCTGCTGTTTGGGCTCGGTACCCGCTCCTCAGGAGGCGACGCCACGGGCACCTTCTGCTCCGGCCCGGGCGTAGGAATGAAACACTCCCAGACTCCGGCCGCTCTGCTGTCCCGCCTGGTGGGGGCTGGCGGCAATCCGACCCCCGGGGCACCCGCGCCGACCGTGCTCGGGAGCAAGCTGTTGGACCTGTTGCGCGAGGACCTGCGCCGTCTCGACCGGGGCCTTGCGGCCGAGGAGAAGGCGCAGCTCGCCGAGTACCTCACTTCCATGGAGAACTTTCAGAAGAAAGAGCAGGGCCTGGCGGACGTGATAACGCAGGTTGGCTGCGCGTTTCCGGGCAACATACCGGTGAGCGGAGGCGACGCCCGAGCCGCCTTCGGCTCGATGTTCAGGTTGAGCACTCTGGCGCTCAGGTGCGGCGTGACGAACGTTGTCGGGGCGACCCTGGGCAATACCGAATATCACGACGACCTGGAGCCGTTCGTCCCCAGTCCTTACGTAGCCCACACCCAATACGACGCAGCCATGCGCTCCCTTGCCCCCGTCTCGATGGGCTGGGTCGCCACGATGCTCAAAGAGCTCGGCCCCCTGGCCGACAGCCTGACCCTCACGATCGTGCCGGCCAACGGCCTCGGCCACGAGAGCTCGAAATCACACCACGGCTGCACTGTCTCGTCGGCGTTCATCTTCGACGGCCCCCGGGCGTTGCGCACCGGCGCGCGTCTACTGCGCACGAAGCGCCACCTGGCAGATCTCTACACGACGCTGGCCGGCGTGCTCGGGGCTCCTGTTGCCAAGTTCAACAACGCGGGGGCGGGGCCGATCAAGGAGTTGCTGGCCTGAGAATGCCCAGCTGATGCCCGAAACCCCCGCTTCCGCGGGAGACGGGGGCCCCGCAGTCCTGCACGGGGCGTCCTGGGTCACCGGGACGAGCGCAGGTGCAGGACCACCGGAGCCTTGGCCCACGAGGCGGGCGGAGTCACCTGGTTCTTGCCCTGTGTGAGCTTCCCGGCGTCGAGCGTCTCACCGGTCAGGGTGTGAAACCACACGGCCGAAGGAGCCTTCGGAAGGCGCGGGATGTCCAGCGTGAACGGCGCAGCCTCAGACAGGTACACGACGTATTCCTCCCCACGTGCGGCAAGACAACGACCGGCGCTTACCAGCGCCTGGTCCGGCTTCAACTTCCAGTAGTCCGTCTTGTCGAAGAAGTCGGCGAAGAGCTTGATGTACCCGTACCCAGGCGGGGAGTCCTTGTGCCTGATCACGTCCCATGCGGTGTACGTGTAGTAGTAGGCGTTGTAGACCCCGCTCGTTTGTAGGTTCCAAATGCTGTCAATGACGTTGCGGGGCGTGTTGCTCTTTCCGTAGGTCTTGTCCTCGAGCCCGCCGGGGCCGTGCTCGTACCCCGACTCGGCCATGAAGATGGGCCACCCCCTGTGCGCGAGCTGCCTTGAGATCATGGCAAAGACGTCGCTGTGCTCCTGCGGAAAGCGGAAATCCACGAGCTTGTCGTAGAAGCCCCGATCGTAGGTCAGGCGGTCGTCGTGGACCGTCAGCAAGCGCCGATACGGATCGGTCGCGCGGATGAACTTCAGTCGGTCCACTTTGTAACGCGTGGACTTTTCGTACTGGGCCTCCTTCGCGAGGTCCCAAAGCACGTTCGGATAGGCCGCGTAACGGGCGATCACATAGCGGAAGTACCGATCATCCTCGGGACTGCCGTTCACAGGCCACCGGCAGAGCTTGTTGTAGACCTTGAGGTACAGGTTCGCGAAGAGACCGTGGTCCGACATGGTCTTGATGACCCGATCGAAGTGCTGCCAATACGCGAGATTGAACCTGCGGAAATCGGGATTGCCGATGTCCCCTTCCCAGGGCGACAGCGCCGGGGGCCCGAAGTCGAGCGCCTCGGACTTGCCGGCCCGCCAGGTGGTGTCCATGGCCCACAGGTTCACGTTGACGAAGTTGAAGCCAAAGGCCGCCAGCTTGGCGACGAACGGCTTCAGGGTGGGCAACTCCGGCCCCTTCTCCTCCATGTCCATGGCGAACAGCCAGTTGGCCTCGTACCCGACCGGAAAGAACCTCGTGCCGTCTTCGCGAAGGAAGTGCCGCGGATTCTTGGGGTCGATGCGCAGGCTGCCGTGCGCAGAGCCCGCGGGGGCCGCCACGCCGACGACCTTCACCTGAACGTTGTCCAGCTCCAACACGTCGGAGCGCGTCGTGACCGTCCATAGCCCCTCGGCGGGTGGCGCGAAGCGGATCTTCCAGGTGTCCTTCCCGTCATAGAATCCCTGGTGCTTCAGCTTGAGGTTTCCGGGACCAGTGATGTCTGCGTGAAAATCCACCTCGAACGGATCCGTCGGACTGAACTTCCACGAGATGGTCGTCTTGAACTCCAGATCCACCGGCGTCCACCGCACGGCCTTGATCGGCTCGTCCACTGCGCGCGCCTGGATCGGCAGGACGAACACGAGGAGCAACGCCGAGGTCAGGAGCGGGATTCGCATGATAGCGGGCGAAGGATGGGCGTGGCGCAGGGAGCGGTCAAGCTCGTCCCTCGGTGACGGCAAGGTCTTCGACCTGCACGCGCGCGCCCGGACTCCTTTAGGTCTCCTTTAGGCCCCGGGTCGCTGTCTCGCCGTGGTGGTCGCTTGGGGTGGATGTCACCGCTCGCGGGCACCGCGTTGGCGCAGGCCGCGATCCTGAGCCTCCCGCCCGCCTGAACCCCTGGCGTGAGTCCGAAAGCACGCCCGCACGCCGCCCTGACAGAGATTCGCGCAGGCGCTCAACACGGATCGCGATCGGCTGCGATCACTGTTCTATGGAGTCACATGCCGAGTCCTATCCGTCTGCTGGTCGGCTCGTTGTTCGGACTCAGCTTCCTGCAGGGTTGCGCCGATGTCGTATGCGGGTCGTCGCGACGCCAGGGGTTCGTCCGCGGCTAGGTGTTCTTCAAAGGAGATCAAGCATGTCACGGGACGTTGCGACATCGGTCGTCACCGCATCGGTCTTGCTTTGGCTCGCGTCCGGAGCGTGCACTGGCGACATCGGGTCCATGTCTGATCAGGGCGGCCCGTCCGGAACCAACAAACCGGGCTCGGTGCCCACCACCGGTATGACGCCGCCGGGTCCCGGGACGCCGCCCGGAACTGGCACGCCGCCGGGTCCTGGAGCGCTCCCGGTGCCCAAGTGCGACACGCCGGTCGACGTGTCGCTTGGGCTGATGCTGCGTCTGACCCGCGCCGAGTACAACAACACGGTCCGTGATCTGCTTGGCGACAACAGCGGGCCGGCGCAGGCGTTCGCGGACGACGCCAAGGTGGGCGTGTTCCCGGCCAACGCGATCGTCGGCCCGGGTGAGCGCGAGCTGGACGACTACCGCGTCGTCGCCGAGGCGCTTGCCGACCGTGCCGTCGCGAACCTGGCCCCGCTGCTGCCGTGCACGGCCGCCGAGATCGGCACCGACGGGTGCGCGGGCAAGTTCATCCAGGCGTTCGGGCGCCGCGCGTTCCGCCGGCCGTTGGACGCCGAAGACGTGCGCGCTTACACCGCGCTGTACGCCACGGGGAAGACGAGCGTGGACTTCGGGTTCGGCATCGGGCTGGTCGTCCGGGCGATGCTGCAGTCGTCGAACTTCCTCTACCGGGTCGAGGTCGGCGAGCCGGTGCCCGCGCGGGCGGGGCTGCTCCGGCTCACAGCGTATGAGTTTGCCACGCGCATGTCGTATGCGCTGTGGCGCTCGATGCCCGACGACGAGTTGCTGAACGCAGCGGCCGCCGGCGGGCTTGATACCGCCGCCGGCGTGGATACGCAGGTGCGGCGCATGCTGACCAGCGCGGCGGGCCTGGCGCGGGCGCGCGTGGCACTGGGCGACTTCGTCGACGGCTGGATGGGCCTCGGCGAACTGCCGGACGTGCAGAAGGACGCGAAGTTTCGCACCTTCGCCGCGATGGTGGGCGACATGCGGCGCGAGAGCCAGGTCTTCTTCCAGGAGCTGATTCTGAATGAAGACGCTCGCATCGTGACAGCGCTGACCGCACCGTTCACCTTCGCGACGCCGCGGCTGGCGACGTTGTACGGCGCGGACGCCAGCGGCGTCGCCACTCAATTCACGCGGCGGACGCTGTTGCCCGAGCAGCGCTCGGGGCTGCTCACGCACGCCAGCTTGATGTCGCTGCTGTCGCACGAGAGCTCCACGTCGCCGGTCCATCGTGGCCTGTGGGTGCGCACGTCGGTGCTGTGCCAGCCGCCGCCGCCGCCGCCGCCCGACGTCGCCAACTCGTTGCCGATGATCGACCCCAACCTGCCGATCCGGCAGCGCCTGGCGCTGCACCGCTCGGACCCGAGCTGCGCCGGGTGCCACGCGATGCTAGAACCACTCGGGTTCGCCTTCGAGGCCTATGATCCGATCGGCGCCTACCGGACCATGGAGGGGCGCAACCCCATCAACGCCACGACCGAGCTCACGGGGACCGACGTCGACGGTCCCGTGACCGGGGCCCGCACGCTCGCGGATCGGCTGGGACGCAGCGCCCAGGTGCAGGACTGCATGGCGCGGCAATGGCTGCGTTTCACGCAGAGCCGCATCGAGGGCAATGCGGACCGGTGCACGATCGCCGCGGTCGGTAGCGGCCTGGCGGCCTCGGGCGGCAACCTGAAGGAAGCGCTGATCGCGCTGGTCACGTCCGAGTCGTTCCGCTACCGGCGTACCGAGGAGGTCTCCCGATGAACCCAACCGCGATGACCCCGACCACGTTGAGCCGACGGGGGCTGCTGCGGCTCGGCTCGGCGGCGGCGGCCGGCACGGCGTTGCACCCGTTCGTGCCGTTCCTGAACAGCGACGCGGAGGCGGCCGGGTTCCCGCGGCGTCTGCTGCTGTACTTCATGCCGTTGGGGACGTACGTCCCGATGTGGCAACCCTCGGGGACGGACGCGGCCTTCAAGCTCGGTGCGGCGATGGCGCCGCTCGAGCCGTACCGGTCCAAGCTGATCGTGCTCGACGGCATGGACAACATGGCCGTCACGGGCGGCCCGGGCAAAAGGGGCCACCCCGGCGTCAACTCGCTGTTCACGGGCGCGCCGCACGGTGTGGGCGTCTTCAACTCGGGCGGCAGCAGTGGTTTCGGCTGGGCCCAGGGCCCGTCGGTCGATCAGTTCGTTGCGGCCGACCTCGCGAAGACGGCGCCGCTGCTGAAGAACTCGATGCAGGTCGGATGCAACCTCGACGGCACGTACTTCAGCACGATCTCGTTCAAGGGTGCGGACCAGCCGGTGGCGCCGGTGACCGACCCGCAGTCAGTTTACCGCAGCCTGTTCGCCGACCTGCAGCTCGCGCCCGGCAAACTGGCCGCGATCGTGGCCGCGCGCAAAAGCGTGATCGATACGGTCACGGTCGAGATGCAGCGGGTGCGGACCCGCATCCCGGTGGTGGATCGCCCCAAGCTGGACGCACACCTCGCGAACCTGCGCGTAATCGAGGGCAAGCTCTCGGTGGCCGCCAGCAGCGCCTGTGGCCGCGTCCCGCCCGCGCCGGCGCCGGTCCCGGCGAAGGACATCCCAGGCACGCTGAGCGCGCACATGGACATGGTGAGCGCGGCGTTCGCGTGCAACCTGACCCGCGTCGCCGCCATCACGGCCGGTAAAGAGCAGAACGGACTGGGCCCGCCGACGTGGCTGGGGATCAGCGAGAGCCACCACCCGATCTCGCACCGGACCGACGCCGCGGGGCACGATCTCATGGTGCGCATCTACGCCTGGTGCATGACGGAGATCAAGTTGCTGCTCGACCGGCTGGCGGCGGTGCCCGAGGGCAACGGCACCATGTTGGACAACACGGTCGTGGTCTGCGCGAGCACGATGGGAGACACCTCGGGCCACTCCAACCGGGGCGTGCCCGTCTTCCTCGCTGGAAGCTGCGGTGGCGTTCTGCGCACCGGCCGCGTGTTGAAGTTCGGCAACTACCAGCCCGGCATGAAGGACGCCGATTACGGCGGCCAGTCCATTAACAACCTGCACGTGTCGCTGTGCAACGCGATGGGCGTTCCGGTCACCACCTTCGGCGACAAGCGCTTCTGCACCGGGCCGCTGCCCGGACTACTGTAGCGATTTCAACTTGTGGCGTTCGGCCTGGGCCACCACCCCGCCGTCGACCAGGCCCATGCGCGCTGCACGTGCTTCCGCTGCTGCACATCTTGCCATTGCCGACGCAAAGGCTCGCGGGGCGCCGCAGGCCAGACAACGCTCGTCTGCGGCGCACGACAATCCCGCGGCGGTACACCCGCAAGTCTGACGCCATGGCAGCCGTTGGTCGTGAAGTCGTCGGCGTACCAGGCCCGCCGCGAGGTTGACGTGGACACATTCAAGTCGTAATGTGTCCACATGGATGTTGGGGTTCGTGAACTCAAGCAACACCTCTCTGAGTACCTGGAGAGAGCCGCACGCGGCGAGACGATCCGGGTGACAGATCGCGGCGAGCCAAAAGCCATTCTGGGTCCCGTTCCCGGCGCCGTGCGTCTGGAACAGGGCATTGCCGAGGGCTGGATCCGCGCCGCCGAAAGCGCCGCTCCGGCTCCGGTACCGCGGGTGCGCGCCAGCAAGAGAAGCGAGGAGGCCCTGCGCGAGGACCGCGACGATCGATGAGTCTCTACGTGGATTCCAGCGCGCTGCTGAAGCGCTACGTTCAAGAGCCCGAGAGCGACGAAGCGGAACAACTGCTGCTCGCGGATCCGGTCTGGGTCACGGGGCGCCACACCTGGGTGGAGATTCGACGCAATCTGGCCAGGCTGCTGCATGGTCGTTCTTTGGCGACGGCCCGACAGCAGTTCGAGCGGGATTGGAAACGGACCCACGTCGTCGAGATCGACGAGCACACGTGCAAGCTCGCAGCGGATCTTGCTGAGATATCGGGTCTACGCACCTTGGACGCTTTGCACCTGGCAGCCCTCCGGCGCGTCGGGGGACAGGGGCTAACCCTCATCACTTTCGACATCCGCCAGGCCCAGGCAGCTCGACAGCTGGGGGTCGGCGTCGTTGGAATCTGAGCCGGGAAACGACCACGGCGTACGCGAGTAGTATCGCCGCCCTCGCAACGGAGGAATCGATGCAACGACGACAGCTCTTGTTTCGCGGTGGTGTGGCGCTGGGCGGAGCGATCCAGAGTGCCCGTGGCGCCCACGCAACGGCAGCCCCCGCACCGGCCGCAACACCGCGCGCCACGGCGGCGGGCGCCCGAGCGCGTGCGAGCGATTCCTGGGCTGACCTGCGGGCACAGTTCAATCTGGCCCGCGATCACGCGCACTTCGCCGGGTTCTTCCTGGCGTCGCACCCCCGCACGGTGCGCGACGCCATCGAGGCCCACCGCCGCAGCCTCGACGACAACCCGCTGCTCTACCTCGAACACAACGCTGAACGCCTGGAGCATGCGGTCGCCGCCGCCGCCGCGAGCTACCTCAACGTCAACGCGCCCGAGATCGCGTTCACCGACAGCACCACCATGGGCCTCGGCTTGCTCTACAGCGGCCTGCGACTGGGCCCTGGCCAGGAGATCCTGACATCGGTCCACGATCATTACTCGACCGAGCAATCACTCGCGCTCCGCGCCGAGCGCACCGGCGCGACGATCAAGCGCATCGAACTGTACCGTCGCCCCGTCGCGGCCACCGAGGGCGAGATAGTCGGGGCGATCAGCCGCGCGCTGACGCCGCGGACCCGGATCGTCGCGCTGACGTGGGTGCACTCGTCGACCGGTGTGCGACTGCCCATCCGCGCCATCGCCGACGCTATCGCCAAGGCGAATGCCGGCCGCGCCGAGGCCGACCGCGCCCTTCTGTGCGTCGATGGTGTGCACGGTTTCGCTGCCGTTGAAACCACGTTGCCCGACCTGGGCTGCGACTTCTTCGTATCGGGTTGCCACAAGTGGCTGTTTGGCCCGCGCGGCACCGGCTTCGTTTGGGGCAAGCCGTCGGCGTGGCCCGCCGCCAGCGCTACCATCCCAACCTTCTACTGGCCCGCGTACCTGATGTGGATGAAGGTCACGCCCACGAAGGAATTGCCGCCGGGTCCATTCATGAGCCCCGGTGGATTCCATTCGCTCGAGCACCGCTGGGCACTGAACGAAGCCTTCGCCCTGCACGAGAAGCTCGGCAAAGCTCGGGTTGCAGCCCGCATCCACGAGCTCAACCGGCAAATCAAGGACGGTCTGCAGAAATTCTCGCACGTCACCCTGCACACCCCGAAAGACGACGCCCTGTCCGCTGGCATCGTCTGCTTCGAGGTGGCGGGTCTCAAGCCCGCTCAGGTGGTCGAGCGGTTGCTCGCCAAGAAGATTGTTGCCAGTCAGACGCCCTACGCCGTGCAGTACGCACGCTTGTCCGCCGGGCTGTGCAACACACCCGACGAGATCGAGCGCGTGCTGCGCGAGATCCGGGCGCTGGCGTGATCGGCTGCCCATCCACGACCGACCTCTTTTTTGGGCTATCGTTCGTGTTCATGACACCCACCAGATTCGTTATTGCGGTTGGCGCTCTCTTGTGGACCGGTGTTGCGCACGCTGACGGCGGCGTGGGTGAGCGCGGGACGTTCGCGATCGGGATCGACCGGCTGTTCGGGTTAGCCGCCTCGACCGTCACCGTTCACAACAACGGTAACGAAAGCTCGGCGACCACCACCGAGCTGGGGTTATTGATGGCGCGGCCCGCATCGTTGTACATGTGGCCCCGCCTGGCCCTGGACTACGCGGTCATCGACGGGCTCACAGTGGGAGGCGCGGTCGCGGTCGTGGTGGGCGACTCGTCGACGGAGCAGAACAACGTCGGCCGCGACGGCCCGACGCGGACCGGATTCCTGTTCGCGCCGCGCGCCGGGTTCGCCAAGGGCTTGACCGGATCGCTCGGGCTGTGGCTGCGCGGCGGCATCACCTGGTTTCGCGTCGAGGGTGACGGTTTTTTTCGTCAGGGCAGCGTGTCCGCGTCGGGACACACCACCGGACTCTCGCTCAACCTCGAGCCCGGGCTGTCGATCATGGCCACCGGAAACCTGGGTTTGACTGTGACCCTGATAGCCGACATCCCCTTGATGGGAGAACAGGTGGCCGAGATCAACGCCGGCAACAGCCGGCTCACCAGTTCGACCGACGAGCGTCTTCGCAACCTGGGTGTGGTGGTGGGGGCGCTGGGGCGCTTCTGAGAAAGCCCGGCCTGGTACGCCGGTACCTTGGGGCATCTAAACCTAAAAGGAAACGGCCCACGAGGCCACCCCCGTTGCCGGGGAGAACTCGCGGGCCGTTCCTTGGATTGGCGTGCCGGCGCTTACTGGATTGACGGCAACGTGGGCCAGGTCGTCTGTGGACAGAAGAAGCGGACCTCGTAGTCGTCACAACCCGAGGCGTTGTTGGCGTTGAGGCAGATCCCGCCCTGGGTCGGGTTGCAGAGCATCTTCTGACCGACCTGGCTCCAGTCCATGCCGTCGGAGATGCGCCGGCACTCGGCCGCGAGCGGCCGCAGACACACCTGACCCGATGCCTGCAGCAGGGAGAGGTGCTCGCCGTCGCCGTTGCCGGCCGGAATGTCGCGGCTCATCCACCCCGTCCAGGCGCCGCCCGTCGGGCAGGCGAAGCGCTCCTGGTAGTCCTCGCAGAACTGGTCGCTCTGGTCGGCGTTGAGGCAGATAAGGCCGCGGTTGGCCTGGCATAGTACCTTCTCGCCCGTCCGGCTCACGTCGATGCCCGCCGTCGTTTGGCACTCGATGCCGATGGGCTGGGCGCATGTGAGGCCCGCCTGCACGAGCAAGCTGAGGTGCTCGCCGTCGCCGTTGCCCGACGGATCGTCGCGGTTGAGCCACGGACCGACGCTGGTGGCGTTCGGGCAGGCGAAGCGCACCTCGTAGTCGTCGCACCTGCCGTCGGGCTGCTGGGCGTTGAGACAGATCGAGCCCGCGGCCGAGCACGTCATGACCTCGCCCGTGCGCGACCAGTCGACGCCGTCCATGCGGCGTCGGCATTCGGCCGTGAGGGGCGCCTTGCACGGGATGTTGGTGAACAGCGAGAAATTCTCGCCGTCGCCTGTGCCCGACGGATCGTCGCGGTTGAGCCAGCCGGTCCATAAAGGCTTGTAACCCGGCAGCGCGATCGCCGCCTGCAGCTCCTCAAGGAAGGCCGGCAGGACGGTGGCCGGGATGTTGGGGTGCTGCGTGTTCGCGCCCGACGCCGCGAAGATGCGATCGAGGGGCGTCAAGGCCGAGCCCGCGAGCGGTCCGCGCGCGTTCTCGAGCGTCGAAAGGTTGTCCCTCTGGGCCGCGGGCAGCGCCATGTACAGGTCAAACGAGAGGCCGGCCGCGCTCCACGCCGGGACGAAAGACTGCCGCGGGTACTTGGCGCTCGTGCCGAGCGACTTGGCGACCTGCTGAAAGTGATCCGTGTAGCCGCCCGCCGTGTTCTCGATGATGGGCCAGTTGCCAGGGTAGGCGGTGTACGTCTTGTCGTCGTTGCCGATCGGGCCCCAGGGATCGACGTTGACCCGCGCCACCTTCGCGCCGGGCGCGGGCTGCGTGTAGAGCTCCGCGTCCAGATCGAGGAGGGTATTCCTGAAATGGGCCGAGACGTTGAGGGCGCCGGACGTCCAGCCCGTGTTCTGCTGCGTGCCCGACCAGCTGCCGGCGACGACGCCCACGAAGCGGATGTCGGACTTGCCCATGACGGCGAGGACGCGACGGTAGTAGTCTTGCCACGCTTTGTGGGCATTCTCGTAGGCCAGGTTGAAGGGGATCATCTGCATCTGCATCGAGGCCGTGCTCGTGACGGCCTGCCACAACGTGCGAGCGGTATCGGAGTGCGCGTGCGAGCGCGAGAGCAAGTGATAGATGGCCTCGGGGATGTAGACGCCCGCGTGCGGCGCGTCCATCGTCGTCACGTGATCGATCTGGAAGGTCCAGTTTGGGTTGGTCTCACCGAGAGTGGCCCAACCGTCCTTCATGGCCGCCGCGGTCGTCACGATGAGGCCGCCCATGCTGGCGCCGATCATCTTGAGGGGACGGATCTTGGCGCTCTCGGCCCACAGCTGCTCGGCGAGCGCGCCCACCCGCTTGGCGTTCGCCTGGATCGACTCAAAGTTCTTCGTCAGGTCGACGATCGTCACGCTGTAGCCCATGCTGGTGAGCACGGGGATGAATCCCGCCGGCAGCGCACCGGGCAGCGTGTCTACTGTGAAGGACCCATCGCTGTCCAAGCCCTCGACCATGATGAGCGGTGCCCTGTGCGCGCCCGGGTCGGGAGAGAAGGTGCGCGCGCGGATGCCGTCCATGGTGTGCTCCGAGACGCGCAGCGTGCTCGTGGCCCTGGGGTTGGTGCAGCAGGCGAAGCGCACGGCGTTGAGGGCCGAGTCGTCGCCGCTCTGCTGGTTCGCCTCGAAGCGCACGCTGATCCCGCACACGCTAGTCCCCGCGCCGCAGGTTTGCGACGTGAGCCAGTTGCCGGTCGCGATCCCGCCCGGCGCGACAACGTCGGCGCCATTCGAGCAGCGCAGCTTCGCGTCGTTCGCCGCGGTGTCGTCGTTGCTGCCGCGCGAAGGCGTGAAGCGCACCGCGCCGCCCGTGATGAAGGCGCCGTCGCAGAAGGCCGGCTCGTACCAATTCCCGTAGAGGCCGTCGTGGGCCAGCGCCGTGGACAGGTTTCCCGGCGCGTCCATGCACTCAAGCTGCACGGCGTTCAACGTCGTGTCGTCGTCGTGCCCGGTGGTCTCGACACGCATCCTGTAGCCGACGGCAAACGACCCGGTCGGGCAGTAGCGGTATGCCGACCAGCTGCCCCACGAGCCGGGGTTGAGCTCGATCGTCTTGACGAGGTCGCTCCGAGAGGTCGCGCCAACGATGACGGCGCTCCGAACGGTGTCGATCGCGTCCCCGGCCGGCTGCGCTTCCGGCGCCCCGATCTCTCCGACCTCCGCGCCGCAACCCGCCTGAGCCAACGCCACGCCGATCGCCACCAGTGACATTCCTTCTAGAACCTTAAACTTTCTCATGAACATACCCTTGTAACCTCTCAAGTTGTTGTAACTTTCCGTCTTTCGCGCAGATCGAGGCAGCGGCGCTATTCGCCCGCTCCTCCCGTATGCGCGCAAACCGCGGCCGAATTGGCTCACGATTTCTTTGCGCAGCGGGAGCGTCGCCCGGGTTGGGCTGCCGAGGGGATAGGGGTAGGCGCGGGCTGGCTGATTCTCACTACGGAAGGCCGGGCGTGAGCAGGTCCGCGAAGCGCGCGGGCTCACGCACGCCTCGCTGCGCGATCTCGGTCTCGGCCGCGCGAACCAGCTCGGCCCCGGTTTCCGGGCCGGCGAGCCGACCGCCCGCCCGCCGCGCCGCGGCCGCGTAGACGGGCATGTGGGCGGCGTCGAGCTGCGTGGCCGCGTCGGCGAGCCTGGCCGCGCCGTTCTCGCGGTCGCCCTCCAGCCCAAGCGCGACGCCGCTGAGGAGGCTGGCCATGCCGGCTCCCCACAGCGTCTTCTCCTGCGCGATCGAACGCACGTCGGCGCGCGCCGACGCTAGCAGCATGGCGCGCGCCGAGGGATCCCGCGCCGCGAGCGCCAGCGCAGCGCGCGCGCGTGTCTGGCGCAGCCAGATCCGCAACGACTGGACGCGCAGGAGCAGCGAGCGCCGTAGGCCGTTCCGCGCCTCTTCGAGCAGCGCCCACGCGGCAGCCGGCTCACCCCGGTACAGCGCGATCTCGACCTTGGCGTGCAGCGCCCAGAAGTGCTGCAGGTGGAAGCCCTCGGTGTCCCACAGACCGACGGCGCGCTCGACCGCCGCCGCAGCGCCGTCCGGATCGTCCTTGGCGAGCGCGCCCGCGTGCGAGAGGTCGATCAGGATGAGCTTCGTCTCCGCGAAGATGTCGCCGCGCGCGCGTGCGTCCTCAAGGAAACCAGGCCAGTGCCGCTCGTATTCGAGGTAATCGCCCATGTACGTCAGCGTTCCCAGCATGAACGTGCGCGCCGTGCCCAGCTCCCAGGAGACGCCTGTGCAGCGCTCGCGGAAGGCGCGCTCGGCCACGGTCGCTTCGCGTTGGCAGGTCCTCCAGTCGCCGTACATCCACGCCATCATGGACGTTCCGATCGCGACCATGCCCTCGCCGATGGGCTCGGCAGGGTGCTCGGCGGCAACCTCTTTCAGCGTCGCGATCACGGCCTCAGCGCGTCGCCGCGAGCCCTTCGTGCCGGGCATCGAACAATAGGCGGCCTCGCTGGTGAGTGCGCGCAGCAGGCGGCGCGGCTCGCCGACGGCGAGCGCTTGCAGGAGGTGATGGTTCTGGAAGTAGCTCGCGTACACGGTGTCGATGAGCGACAGACCGCTGACCAGCGCCCACGCGGCGTCGAGGCGCACGAGCCGGCGCTGCGGCACCTCGGCCTCGCGGCGCAGGCGAAAGCGCAGACCGCGCAGCGCGAGCTGACCTCTGCGAACGACGATGGACGCGAGCAAGGCCCACTGCTTCTCGGGCACCGACCACCCCAGGGTGCCGAGCAGCGCCTTGACGACGGCGCGCCCGCGGCGCACGTCGCCAGACTGCAGGAGCTGCTCGGCCGCCTTGCACGTCAGCGACAGGTGTTGCTCGGGCAGCTTGCTTGCCGCCTGGAGGTAGGCGTTGGCGGCCTCGGCGCCGCGCCCCGCGTTGGCGAGGGCGTTCGCGAGCCCCACGGCTAGCGCGCCGACGTCGGGATGGTCGGGCGTCCGCAGCTCGAGGGCCAGGCGGTAGAGGGCCGCGGCGCGCCCGAAAGCCAGCGCGTCGGTCCAGCGGCGGGCCGCGCGCGAGGCTGCGTCGGCGGCCTCGCCCAGCGCGCCCGCGGCGCGGAAGTGGTACGCGAGATCCTCGGGATCGGCGTCGCCGCCCGCCAGCAGCGCGTGCGCGAGTGCGCGGTGCAGCTGTGTCGCGCGTCGCGGCTCGATGAGCCGAGCGACCAGCTCGCGGATGCGATCGTGGTACGTCTCGAGGCCCCGGCCCCCGTCGCCGAGCCGGAGCAGGTTGGCGGCGAGCAGCGCCTGCTCGGCGTCGTGGGCCAGCGAACCCTCGAGCGCGGCGGCACGTCGTGCGGCCGCGCGCTCTAGCGGCTTGGCGGCCAGCGACACGGTCTCGAGCAGCGCGCGCTGCGGGTCGGGCAGGCGCGCGAGCCGAGCGGTGAGCACCGTGTCCAGCTCGAGCACGGCGTCGCCCCGGCTGAACGTGCCCGGGGCGCGCCGCGCCTCCTGCACCAGCTCCTGCGCGAAGATCGGCATGCCCGCGGCCTCGCGCACGACGGCCTCGACCAATCCGTCGGCGTCGCCGAGCTCGCCGCGCGCGAAAGCCCGAACGTCGTCGGGAGCGAGGGCCTCGACCGGCACGTCCTGCAGGCATCCCGGGTTGGCGCTGAGCGCGCCGATGAGCGCCGCTCCGATGGGTGTCGCGAGCTCGTGCTCGCGCCAAGCCGCGACGATGAGCAGGGGCGGCGCGTCGGCGCCGCGCACGAGGTGGCGCAGCAGTGCCGCGCTGTCGAGATCGCCCCACTGTAGATCGTCGATGAAGAGCACGACGGGCGCGGTGTGGACCATGCGCCCGAAGAGCTCGCGCAGCGCCTCGAACGCGCGTTGCCGCTGCTCGACGGCGTCGGCCGTGGCGAACAGGCGTCGCCGGGCCGACGCGACGGCCGGCGCCTGCAGCAGCACGGGAAAGAGCCGCGCGAGTTCGTGAACGTTCCCCGGTAGCAGGGCCTCGGCCTCGTGACGGGGGAGGCGCCGCAGGTACTGACCCAGGCCGTCGACGATGCCGTCGAGCGCCTTGAAGCCCAGCGCCTCGCGCTCGTGGCAGCGGCCCGTGAGCACGACGGGACGGCGGGGATCACCCCGCAGACGCTGGAGGAACTGCCGGGCGAGGGCCGTCTTGCCGATCCCGGACGGGCCGCGCACCCGTGCGATGCTGAGCCGGCCTCCGCACGCGCGCTCGAACGCGCGGCCCAGCGCTGCGAGTTGCTCCACCCTCCCGACGAAAGCGGGCCGCGCCCGCCGCTCGGCCTCCCCGGTGTCGGCCGGCGCGCGCCGCGGCTGGCCGGCGAGGCGCCGCAGGCGTCCCTCGACCTCGGCGCCGCTGGGCCGCGCAGCGGGGTCGGCCGCGCAGAGTTCAAGCGCGAGCGACGCCAGGATGGGGGGAACGTCGGCGCCGGGCCGGCGCGCCAGGATCTCCGCCAGCATGACGCCCACCGAGTACCAGTCGCTCGCCTCGTGGGAGGCCTGTCCCGCCAGGCGCTCGGGCGCCATGAAAGCCGGCGTCCCCAAGACCTGGCTTGACCGCGGCGCGGCTCCGTCGCCCAGGTCCTGGACGAGACCGAAGTCGAGGATGACGACGCGTCCGTCGCCGGCGACCAGGACGTTCGAGGGCTTGAGATCGCGGTGCAGCACGCCGGCCGCGTGCAACGCGCGAACGCCTTCGGCGAGTTGGAGGAAGGCCGACGCGATCCGCAGCCAGCCTTCGGGCGTCGCGAGGGCCTCGTCGCCGTCGGTGGCCCCGCCTTCGGGCTCGCCGTCGAGCGGGGTGCCCTCGACGAGCTCCATCGAAAAGTAGACCCCGCGCGCGTCGACGAACAGCTCGAACAGGCGCAGCAGGTTGGGGTGGCTCAGATCGGCGAGGGCGCGGAACTCGTTCTTGAACCGGACGAGCGCCTCGGGGGCCTGCTGCCGCAGCGTCTTCAGGGCCACCCAACGGTCGAGCTTGCGATCGAAGGCCCGGTAGACGACGCCGAACCCACCCGAGCCCAGCTGCGCGTCGAGTTTGAACCGTCCGTCCGGCTCGAAGGGTACGGCGGCGACTGGTGCCGGACGCGGCCGCTTCGGCCCCTGCCAGTCGCGCTCGTCGGCCGCCGCGCTTGCCACCAGCAGCGACTGGATCTCCGCTCGCAACGCGGCATCTTCCCCGCACAGCGCGTCGAGGACGGGCCCGCGGCCCTCCTGCGGCGCGTCCATGGCCGCCCCGAACACCTCCTTGACCCGCCGCCACCTCTCCTGGTCCATTCTTGGTGTTCCGAATATAACCACCCCTGCTACCTTTGCGGATACATACTGACATGAACACCACTAACAGCGTGACGGTGCTGCTTCGGGCCTGGAGGACGGGTGACAAGCAAGCGGGTGACGCGCTGTATGACGCCGTTTACGCCGAGTTGAGGAGCTGCGCGGCGCGCTATCTGAGGCGCGAGCGGCCCAATCACACGTTGCAGCCGACGGCGCTGGTCCACGAGGCTTACCTGCGCCTGCGCGCTCAGGCCGACATCGACTGGCAGGGTCGCGCCCAGTTCATCGCGCTGTCGGCGTCGATGATGAGACGAATCCTGATCGATCAAGCGCGCGCCCACGGCGCCGGCAAGCGAGGCGGCGACTGGGAGCGCCTCTCGATCGACGTCGCGGAGGTGGACCAGGCGCACGATCCCGCGGACCTGCTGGCCCTCGACAGCGCCGTCGAGGCGCTCGCGGCAGTCGACCCGTTCCAGGCGCGCCTGGTCGATCTGCGCTTTTTCGGCGGCCTCTCGATCGAGGAGACGGCGTCCGTGCTCGACAGCTCTCCCGCGACCGTCAAGCGCGAGTGGGCACTGGCCCGCGCCTGGTTGTTCCGCCGGCTCGAGGGCGCCTCGGACACCTAGCCCTTAGCCCAAGCGGCGCCTGGCCCACGGGCGGCGCCTTAAGTGGTCGCGTTCCTCTCGATCGGCATGCCGTTGGGTCAGATCGCTGGGCTGGCGGTGCGCACCTTGCGCCAGTCGATGCGCCAGCCGCGGCTGGTGCGGATCCACACCAGCGGTTTGCGCCCCGCAGGCGGCGTCGCGAGCGCCAGATGATAGAGGCCATCGATGCGGTGGAAGAAACCGCGCGTGTGAGGCGTGTCGGGTAGTCCCAGCTTGCGGACGTCCAGGTGGTGGCAGTACTCGTGCAGGATTGTGTTGAGCAGGCCGCGGTAGCTGGTCACGCGCCCTAGCACCGCCGTGCGCATCCAGACGCGGATCTTTTGCGTGTCTGGTGTGTAGTCACCGAACAGTTCGTACGAATACTGGCCCTCGACCACCTTGAGCGGCCGCTCGCCCAGCACGGTCAGCGGCGGGCGGCTGGTGCCATAGAAACTGGCCAGCATCGCCAGGATCGCCTCGCCGGCCTGCTTGACCACCGGCTTGTCTTCGCGATCGAGCGCCTCCGCGAGCGCGGCCGACGCCTCTTGCAGCGGCCGCGCGGGCGGCAGCGCCAGGTCCAGACGGGCGTCGCTGGTCTCGTACTGTTTGCGCAGCCGCACGGCCCGCGGCACGGGGTCGGTTATCACCTCGGCAGACTACCGGAAGGCGCCGCTTGTGTGCATGCGCCGCCCGGTGCTAGGTGCGAGTGATGCCCAGATCCCACTGCTTCGTCCTCCTGATGTCGCTGGCCGTGGCTGGCGGCTGCGCGACGTCGCTATCCACGTTTCAGCCGGCGCACGTTGCAGCCAAGGGCCGCGTCGAGGTCGAGAGCGGCATGGATCTGGCGCTGCCCACCAACACGGTCGGCGCGGTCATCGACGTGGGCCGGACCCTGTCCAAGGAATCCAAGGACCGCGTCCTGACCGACGCCGAGAAGCAGGATCTGTTCGCGGCTGGGGTGAACCTGGCTCTCGATGCCCCGGCGCCGGTGATGCACGCGGGGATTGCCTATGGCATCGCCGGAGCGTGGGAGGTGGGAGTGCGCTACACCTCGGGTGCGTGGCGTCTGGGCGGCCGCCGCCAGATCTTGCACCAGGAAACCAGCGGCTTCGATCTGTCGGCGGGCATCGGCATACAGCGCTTCGTGTACGCGTACCCAGTGGGCGACGTGCTCGACTTCCTCAAGATCGAGGATTTCACACGCTGGAATGTCGACGTGCCGATCTTGTTCGGCAAGCGCGGCTCGTGGTACCGGCTGTGGGGTGGACCGCGCCTGGTGTTTTCTCGCTACCAGACGTCACTGACATTCGCGTCGCCGATGGGCGGGGCCGAGATCGTCACCGCCTCGGCCGAGGGCCGCGCGGCGCTGCTCGGCGTGCAGGGCGGCGTCGCCATCGGCTACCGATGGCTATTCGTCGGCTTCGAGTTGACGGTCGTGCGCATGCTGTCGACCGCGCATCTTGTGGCCCGCACGCCTGGCGCCGCCGAGCAGCGTGCCGACATCGATCTCGGGACATTCGTCATCTATCCGGGGCTGGCGTTGATGGGAGAGTTCTGATAGGAGCGTGCGCATGGCCGAGAAGAATTCCGACAAGGAGCCCTGTCTCATCGGAAGCAAGATCGCGATAAAGGGTCACATCTCGGGCAGCCAGGATCTGGTTGTTCAGGGCCGGGTCGAGGGCCGGGTCGAGCTGACCCACAAGCTGACCGTCGACGATGGCGGCACCGTCGAGGCCGACGTCGAGGTCGGCGAACTGGCGGTCAGGGGCGCCTTGCGCGGTGACATGGTGGCGAACAAGGTGGTGGTGTTGCATGCGGGCGCGCAAGTTGCTGGCAACATCAAGGCGGCACGCGTGGTGATCGAAGACGGCGCACGCTACTCGGGCAGCGTCGAGATGGACGTCGAGCTGCCCGCGGACATCAAGGCGAAGGGCTAAGGACTTCATGGCGAACACCTCGATCGGTAGCAGCATCGTCATCGACGGCGAGATCACGGGCGAGGAGGCACTGACCATTCTCGGCAGCGTCAAGGGCCGCATCGCCGTCGCGCAGAGTGTGGTGGTCGAGGCTGGTGCAACGGTCGAGGCCACGATCGAGGCGCAGTCGCTCGCGGTGTCCGGCCGCGTGATTGGCAATGTGGTCGCACGCGACCGCGTCGAGGTACGGCCGAACGGCCGCTTGCTGGGCGACGTGAAGGCGCCGCGTATCGCGATTGCCGACGGTGCCTCGTTCAAGGGCAACGTCGACATGGACGTCTAGGACACTCATCATGGCGGACAAGTCGTTGGACAAGGAGACCGTTATCGCCGCCGGCACCCGCATCGTGGGCGGCGTGCGTGGCGAAGAAGATCTCACGGTCAAGGGCCGCATCGACGGTCATATCGAACTGACCGAGACCCTGACCATCGAGCCAGGCGGCGTGGTGCAGGCGCAGATCGAGGTCAAGAGTCTCATCGTGAACGGCGTGCTGGTGGGCAACGCGCGCGCTTCGGGCAGCATTCGCCTGGGTGAAAAGGCCCGCGTGGTCGGCGATCTGTCGGCGCCGCGTATCACCGTCGCAGCCGGCGCCGCCTTTCGCGGCAAAATCGAGATGGGCGAGGGCGGGGCGCGACCGGCGGACAAGCAGCAGGTCGCGGACCAAGCTGCGTCGGCCGGTGCTGCCGCGATCAAGCTGCCGCCGCGTCTGGCGCCACCATCGCGAGCCGGAGCTGCTCCGACGGCGACGCTGTTGGCACCCCGGGTAGCCACTGCGCCACCGACACGCTCATCTGGGCCGCCGTCGCTGCCGCGACCCGATGCTGTCGGCGTCGCCTCGGCGCCCGCCTGGTCGAAGAAGAAGCAGCTGCGTCGCCGCTAGCTGGAACACTGCCGGCGTTCCGGCCGGCCTGTGCTACCTTTGCCGCGCCCATGTGCGGCGTCATCGGTATCTTCGGACATCCTGAGGCCGCTCATATCGCTTACCTGGGGCTGCACGCGCTCCAGCACCGCGGGCAAGAGTCCGCCGGCATCGTTTCTTCCGACGGCGAACGGTTGTCCTGGATGCGCGAGATGGGCTACGTGCGCGACATCTTCACCGCCGATCGTTTGCTACGCCTGCCGGGCGCGGCTGCGCTGGGCCACGTGCGCTACTCGACTGCTGGTAGCTCGATCCTCAAGAACGCCCAGCCCATCGCGGTCGACTACGCGGACGGCTCGGTCGCGATCGCTCACAACGGCAACCTGGTCAACGCGGTCGAACTTCGGGCGCAGCTCGAAGGCGAAGGGTCGATCTTCCAGACCACCTCGGACACCGAGGTCATCCTGCACCTGCTCGCACGCTCGCGCGAGCGCACGCTGCCCGATCGCCTAGCCGATGCGCTTCGCCAGGTACGCGGCGCCTATTCGCTGGGCTTGCTCAACGAGACCATGATGATCGCGGTGCGCGATCCGATGGGCGTACGGCCGCTATCGCTCGGCCGCATCAAGGACACATGGGTGGTCGCATCCGAGACCTGCGCCTTCGATCTGATCGAGGCCGAGTACGTGCGCGACATCGAGCCGGGCGAGATGCTGGTCGTCGACAAGGACGGCCCCCGCAGCCTGTGGCCGTTCATGAAGGCCGAGGCCCATCGCTGCGTGTTCGAGTGGGTGTATTTCTCGCGCCCTGACTCGACCATCGCTGGTCAGTCGGTGTACCTCGGGCGCGAGAACATGGGCCGACGGCTGGCGGTCGAGCACCTGGTGTCCGCCGATGTCGTGGTGCCTGTGCCTGACTCGGGTACTGCCGCGGCCATCGGCTACTCGAAGGAAAGCGGCATCCCGTTCGGGCAAGGACTGGTCCGGTCGCACTACACCGGCCGCACCTTCATCGAGCCGTCGCAGCAAATTCGCCACTTCGGCGTCAAGCTGAAGCTCAGCCCGGTACGCGACGTCCTGGTCGGAAAGCGCGTGGTAGTGGTCGATGATTCCATCGTACGCGGCACCACCTCGCGCAAGATCATCGGCATGATTCGCGCTGCCGGGGCCAAGGAAGTGCACATGCGCATAAGCTCACCGCCCACGGTGGGTCCATGCCACTACGGCATCGACACGCCGTCACGCGAAGAGCTCATCGCGTCGTCGCAGACCCCGCAGCAGATCTGCGAGTACATCGGCGCCGATTCCCTGGGCTACCTGTCGATCGAGGGCCTGCACGCGGCGCTTGACCGCCGCCCGCACCAGGAGGGCAATCGCGGCCTGTGCGACGCGTGCTTCTC
>JANPCZ010000037.1:0-93469 GCA_031431215.1 Myxococcales bacterium | reverse complement strand
AAAGGGAGTCGTGGACCTGCTCGGAGCATGCGGTACCCTCGCCGCCCCATGCCGACCCCACCCCCGTTGCTGGCGCCGAGATCCATCGCCGCCAACGTGCGCGCCCTGGCCCGGCTGTCGTTGCCGATGGTCGCCGCGCAGCTGGGCACCATGATGCTGGGGGTGGTGGACATGCTGTTCGTGGGAAGGCTCGGTACCCAGGCGCTGGCGGCCGTGGCACTGGGCAACGTCTGGGTGCACGGCACGCTGTTCGTGATGTTGGGCCTGGTCATGGGCGCCGACCCGCTGATAAGCCAGGCGCACGGTGCCCGCGATCGCGAGGGCGCCGCGCTGGCGTTCCAGCGCGGCATCGTGCTGGCGCTGTTGCTGTCGGTCCCGTTGTGCGCGCTGTGGGCGACGACGGCGCCGCTTCTGCGCTGGGCGGGACAGGATGCGGCGCTGGCGCACGAGGCGCAGCGCTTCGTGTACGCGCAGATGCCGACCGCGGTCACGTTTCTGATCTTTAACGTCAACCGCCAGTACCTGATCGCGCGCGGCATCGGCGCGCCGACGGTGTGGGTGGTGATCGGGGCCAACGGCGTCAACGCCTTTCTCAACTGGGTGCTGGTGTTCGGGCACCTGGGCGTGCCAGCGCTGGGTGTGGCCGGCGCCGGCCTCGCGACCGGGATCTCGCGTGCCGCACTGGCCGCCACGCTGTGGGCGGTGACGTTCGGATTCGGGTTGCAGCGGGACGCGTGGGTGCCGTGGAGCCGGCGCGCGTTCGACGTGCGCGCCATCGGTCGCGTGGTCGCGCTCGGCCTACCCATCAGCCTGCACTTCGGCCTTGAGGGCTGGGCGTTCCAGATCGCCACTCTGATGGCAGGCCGCCTGGGCGCCAACGATCTCAGCGCGCACACCATCGTGCTCAACCTGGCGTCGCTGTCGTTCATGGTGCCGCTCGGTATCTCGATGGGCGCCTCGGCACGGGTCGGCAACCTGGTGGGAGCAGGCGATCTGGCGGGGGCGCGCCGCAACGCCCTGTGCGCGCTGGCGCTGGGCGCGGGCGTGATGCTGCTGTCAGCGTCGGCGTTCTTGATCTTCCGCCGCGAGCTGCCGCGGCTGTACGGCGCGGACACGGTGGTGGCCGCGCTGGCGGCGAGCATCTTGCCCATCGCTGCCGCGTTCCAGCTTTTCGACGGCACCCAGGTGGTGGGCAGCGGCGTGCTGCGCGGGCTCGGGCGCACGCGGCCGGCCGCGGTGCTGAACTTCGTCGGCTATTACGTGCTGGCGCTCCCGCTCGCCTGGTGGCTGATGTTTGGACGCACCGGAGCCGGGGGCGCGCGCGGCGGGGCCGGTATCGTGGGGCTGTGGTGGGGTCTGGCGCTGGGTCTGGCGGTGGTGGCAGCGGGCATCTCGGCCTGGATCGCGCGGCCGGCCACTTTTCTTGGCGTCGAGCGGGCGCGGGGTTGACCAGCGTCGATCCATCAACTAGGCCGAGGCAACTGGAGATGCCATGAACCTCATCGTCTCGGTCAAGAACGCCACCAAGGACTACATGCTGGGCACCACCGTGGTGCCTGCTGTGCGCGGCATCAGCCTGGACGTGCACCAGGGCGAGTTCCTTGCGATCGCGGGCCCGTCGGGCAGCGGCAAGACCACGTTCCTCAACCTGGTAGGTTGCGTCGACACGCCCACCTCTGGCTCTGTCGAGGTCGCCGGCAAGGACACCCGCGTCTTGTCCGAGCGCGAACTCACCAGCCTGCGGCTGCATACCATCGGCTTCATCTTCCAGAGCTTCAACCTGGTGTCGGTGTTGAGCGTGTTCCAGAACGTCGAGCTGCCTCTGTTGCTGCAGCAGACCCTGGGCGGCGCCGAGCGGCGCAAACGCGTGACCGAGTTGCTCGAACGGGTCGGCCTGCGCGACTACCTGAAGCACCGGCCCAATGAGCTATCGGGCGGGCAGCGGCAGCGCGTGGCGATCGCGCGCGCGCTGGTCACGCGGCCGCAACTGGTGCTGGCCGACGAGCCGACCGCGAACCTGGATTCGGTGACTGGCGAGAAGATCCTGGACCTGATGAAGGAACTCAACCGTGCCGACCAGACCACCTTCATATTCTCGACCCACGACGCGCGCGTGATCGCGCACGCCAACGCTGTGGTGCGCCTGGCCGACGGCAAGCTGGTTGATCGCCTGTCGGCGGCCGAGGCGGCCAAGCTGGGCTTGGTCGCCGGCGTGCAGGCGGCCGAGGCACACTGATGGGCGACGCATTCAAGATGGTCGTGCTGATCGCCTTCCGCAACCTGGTGGCGAGCAGGCTCAAGACCGCAATCGTGGGCGGCATCATCTTCTTCGGCGCAGCGCTGGTGGTGGTGGGCACGTCGCTGCTCGACAGCGTCGTCGAGTCAATGAGCCGCAGCATCATCGGCAGCGTGGCCGGGCACGCTCAGGTGTACTCGGCGAAGTCGCGCGACGAGCTGGAGGTCATGGGCGGCTTCGATCTGGAAGGCCCGGACATCGCGCCGATTGACGACTTCGCCAAGCTGAAGGCCGTGCTCATGCAAGTGCCCAACGTCAAGGCGGTGGTGCCGATGGGCATCAGCGGCGCCATGGTGACGTCCGGCAACTCGATCGACGTGGCGCTGGCCGAGCTGCGCGGCGTCGTCCGCAAGAAGATCGGAGGCGACACCTCGGCCGCCACCATCGCCGCCTACGACGACGGCAAGGCGCACGTGCGCCAGATGGTCAAGGTGCTCGAGGGGGACATCGAAAACATGGCGCAGCTGCACGACGAGAAGACCCTGGCGCCCGAAGACGCGGCCACGGTACGCAAGGCGGCGCAGGACGAGTTCTGGGTCGAGTTCGACAAGAACCCGCTCGATAGCCTCGAATTCCTGGAGAACCGCATCGCGCCCCAGGCCACCGATGCGGACCTGTTGTTTCTGCGTTACGTCGGCACCGATCCGGCGGCGTTCGCGCGATCGTTCGATCGCATGAAGGTAGCGGACGGCACCGCGATCCCGCCTGGCCAGCGCGGCTTCCTGTTCGCGAAATACATCTACGAAGAGCAGGTCAAGCTGAAGACCGCGCGGCGGCTCGACAAGATCAAGGACGGCCTCGACAACCGCACGGTCACCATCGCGAGCGATCCGGAGCTGCAGCGGTTCGTGCGTGAGAACCACTCGCAGGTGCGCGAGATCCTGCTGCAGCTCGACGGCCGCAAGACCGAACTCTTTCGCGCGAAGCTCCGCCAGGAACTCGGCAGCGGCGAGGCCGATGTCGGCAAGCTGCTGTCGGCCTTCTTGCAAACCACCGACGAAAACTTCGCCCGCCGCTACGCTTTCTTCTACAAGGAACTGGCGCCCGCACTGGAACTCTATCGGGTGCGCATCGGCGACACGCTGACCATCAAGGCGTTCACCAAAAGCGGCTACGTCCAGTCGGTCAATCTGAAGGTCTACGGCACCTTCGACTTCAGGGGCCTCGAGAAATCTCCCCTGGCCGGCGCGCTCAGCGTGATGGATATGGTGTCGTTCCGCGAGCTCTACGGGTTTCTCACCGACGACAAGCGGCAGGAGTTAGCAGCACTCAAGGCGGCGTCAGGGGCCACCGACGTGTCGCGCGACAACGCCGAGGCCGAACTGTTCGGCAAGAAAGCCGATGCCGTGCCGGGACGGGTGATCGAAGCTGACGCCACCCCGGGCCTCGACGCTGACAAGGCGCTGTCGGGACTGGCGGGCCGGCTGCGGCGGGACGATCTGGCGGCGCGCGTTTTCGACCCCAAGCAACTCACACAAGGTGTGGTGCTCAACGCCGCCGTCATTCTCGAGAACCCAAGGCTGCTCGAAAAAAGCATGGCCGATATCGAGGCGGCGGGCGCCGCCGCCGGGCTGCCGTTGCGGGCGATCTCGTGGCAGAAGGCGTCGGGCCTGATCGGTCAGTTCGTGCTGATGATGCGCATGGTGCTGTACACGGCGGTGCTGATCATTTTCGTGGTGGCGCTGGTCATCATCAACAACGCGCTGGTCATGGCGACTCTGGAACGGGTGCGCGAGATCGGCACCCTGCGCGCGGTGGGGGCGCAACGCCGGTTCATTCTGGCGATGCTGGTCATCGAGGCCATGGTGGTCGGGCTGCTGTTCGGTGCGCTGGGCGCCGGGGCCGGCGCGGCCATCATCGCGGTCGTCGGCAAGGTCGGCATCCCGGCGGCCAACCAGATCTTCAACTTCTTCTTCTCGGGCCCGCGGCTTTACCCCGTGCTCGGTGCCACCAGCCTGGGTGCAGCGCTCGCCATCGTCTTGCTGGTCAGCGCCCTGTCCAGCTTCTACCCGGCCTGGCTGGCGATGCGGGTGACACCTCGCCAGGCCATGCAATCGGAGGATTGAACCATGTCACGCTTGTTCATGAGTCTGAGCATTGCGTTCCGCAGCTTGCTGCAGCACGGGCGCCGCACGGTATTTCTGGGCCTCGCCATCGCCGGAGTGACCGCGCTTTTGACCCTGCTGAATGGCCTGTCGAGCGGCATCAAACGGACGATGGTCCACACGGCCACCACGCTGTCGACCGGACACCTCAACGTGGGCGGCTTTTTCAAGGTCACCGGCGGGCAGTCGGCGCCGGTGGTGACTCGCTACAAGGAGGTGCTGGATGTGGTGAAGCGGGCGGTGCCCGAGATGGTCTTCGCGGTCGCGCGCGGCCGCGGCTGGGCCAAGGTGATTTCAGACCGGGGCAGCATGCAGGCGGGCCTGGGCGGCATCGACATCAAGGACGAGCCGGCGTTCAAGGACGTCTTGCAGATCGTCGCCGGCAGCATCGACGATCTGGCGCAACCGAACACCGTGCTGGTGTTCGAGAGCCAGCTCAAGAAGCTCGAGGTCAAGGTCGGCGATGCGCTGACCGTGTCGGCACAGACCACGCGCGGCGCCGCCAACACCATCGATCTGCGCGTGGTGGCCATCGCCAGGGACGTGGGTCTGCTGTCGAAATGGAACGTGTTCGTGCCCAGCGCGACCCTCCGCGCGCTGTATCAGATCCGCCCCGACGCGACCGGCGCCATCCACATCCACCTGGCGGAGAAGGACTTCGACCACATCCCGACCATCGCCGCCCGGTTGCGGACGTCGCTGGAGCAAGCTGGGTTCCGTGTGATGGACCCGGACGCTCAGGCGTTCTGGATGAAGTTCCAGACCGTCAATCGCGAAGAATGGACCGGCCAGAAGCTCGACGTCACCACGTGGGAGGACGAGCTGTCGTTCATGACCTGGACGCTCAAGCTGCTCGACGGCTTGACCGCGCTCTTGATGGTGATCCTCATCGCCATCGTCATCACCGGCATCATGAACACAATGTGGATCGCCATCCGCGAGCGCACCCGCGAGATCGGTACGTTGCGCGCGATCGGCATGCAGCGCCGCGGGGTGCTGAGCATGTTCATGCTGGAATCGCTGTTGCTTGGCCTCGGCTCAACCGTGAGCGGCGCAGTCGCCGGGGCGCTGCTTGCGGCGGCGCTCAATGCGGCGCAAATCGCGGTGCCGGAAGCGGTGCAGCTATTTCTCATGTCGGACCGCTTGCAGCTGTCGATCGAAGGGCCATCGCTGCTTCGATCGGTCGCACTCATCACAGCGGTCGCCGGCCTTGCGGCCCTGTTCCCGTCGCTGCGAGCGGCGCGCCTGCGGCCGGTGGTGGCGATGTCCCACTTCGGTTGATCCCCTCTTGGAAGGCAACACCCATGCACAGACTCATAGGCATTGCGGCGCTGGCGGCTATAGCGGCTCCGGGTGCATCCACTGCAGCGCGCGCGGCGACCGGAAAGCAGGAACTGGTCGACATTCTCAAGGTCGTCGACGAGCGGCAGCGCAACTCGGGGGACTGGCGCTCGGTCGCGTACATCGAGCAGAAGGAAAGAGACAAAGTCGACGTGGTCTACGAGGCGCTAATCTTCCGGCGCGCCCAGGACCAGAAGTTCATGATGCTGTTCTCGAAGCCCAAGGCCTCGCAAGGACAGGGCTACCTGCGCCTCGACAAGAACCTGTGGTTCTACGATCCCGGCGTCGGCAAGTGGGAGCGCCGCACCGAGCGCGAACGCATCGGCGGCACCAACTCGCGGCGCTCGGACTTCGACGAGTCGCGCCTGGCCGAGGAATACGATCCCGAGGCCAACGGCGAGGAGAAACTGGGCGCGTACACCGCGCTGGCCATGACTCTCAAGGGCAAGGCGGGGCTCGATCTCGCATTCCCGGTCATCAAGCTGTGGGTGGATAAAGACACCAGGAACGTGCTCAAGCGTCAGGAATTCGCACTGTCCGGACGGCTGCTGCGAACGGCGTACTACCCGAAGTGGAAGCAGCAGTTCTCCGAATCGAAGAAGGCCGACGTGTGGTTCCCGCAGGAGATTCGGTTTTTCGACGAGGTCGAGAAGGCCAACTCGACGTTGATCTTGCTCAAGTCGGTCGACTTCAAACCGCTGGAAGCCAACCTGTTCACCAAGGCCTGGCTCGAGAGCAAGTCGCGGTGACGGCGGTGACGGCGATGCCAGCCGCCCGTCTTGGATTGACCGCGGCGGTGATCTTGAGCATGGGTATTCCTGGCGCGGTAGCGCGCGCCCAGAACGCCCCCGACCAGCGCCCGAAGGAAGCCGACATTTTCGCGGCCCCGCAGCCCGCGGCGGACCCAGCCAAACCCGCTGCGCCCGAGGCGCCGGCAGCGGCATCAACCCCGGGTGGCGATGCGCGAGACGAGGCCGTGCTGGGCGCCGCCGCAGGATCACAGGTGTCGGCCGAGACGGCGCCCGAGGATCCGCTGAAGCTTGGCGGCATGTTCTATCTGCGGGCGCAGTCAACCGCGCTGCAGGGCCAGGCGCCCAAGGACTTCAGCCTGTCGTCGCCGTCGCTGGTTGATGCCTACTTCGACGCGCGCCCCAACGATCGGGTGCGCGGCTTCGTGCTTGGCCGCATGCAATTCGACCCCACGCTGCCCGCGTCCGCCAGCACCGCCCAAACCATGAACCTGGGCACCATCGAATCCTCGGGCGCGTCGATGGGCACGGCGCCGCTTTCGAGTCTGTTTTCCACTCGCACCCGCGGCCCACAGCTGGCGCTCGATCAGATGTGGCTGCGCTTCGACATCAAGCGCACCGTGTTCGTCACGGCAGGCAAGCAGCATGCGCGTTGGGGCACGGCGCGGTTCTGGACGCCAACCGACTTCTTGCACGTTCGGCGACGCAACCCGCTTGACCTGTTCGATGCGCGAGCCGGTACAACCATGCTCAAGCTGCACATGCCGTGGGAAGCGCGCGGGTGGAATTTCTACGCGTACGGCGTGACCGAAGGCCCGGACGCCACATCGACCGTCGGCCAGGTAGCGGGCGCCGCGCGCGCCGAGGTCGTGCTGGGCCAGACCGAACTTGGCGGAGGCGCCTTGGTGCAGCGCGGCCGCAAGCCCAAGCTCGCCGTCGATGGATCCACCGGGCTTGGCGACTTCGATTTTTACGGCGAGCTGGCGTTGCGCTACGGCAGCGAGATCGATCGCGTCCGCTACGACGACGCCGCCGCCATGCCCAGCGAGAGCGCCGGCTCAGGGCTCGAACGCCTGGCCGCCACCGTCGATCTGTTGTACCCGGCCACGCGCGACCGAGGCTTGCGGCCGCAGGCGGTTGGCGGCGTGACCTGGCAACGGCAGTACGCCGACAAGGACGTGCTCAACTTCGGCGCCGAATACTTCTACAACAGCCTCAGCTACGACGGCCCCGCGGCCTACCCCGGCCTCGTACTGCCGCGGCCGCGGCCACTCGCCGAGCCGGCGTCGTTCTTCTATCTGGGCCGCCACTACGCCGCGGTGTTCGTCAGCGCGCCGGCGCCGTACTCGTGGGACTACACCACGTTCACCCTGTCAACCATCGGCAACCTGTCGGACAACTCTTTCATCACGCGCCTCGATTACTCGCTTTTGATGCTGACCCACCTGCGCTTCGAGGCCTTCGTCGCGGTTCGCTACGGCACCAAAGAGGGCGAGTTCCGTTTCGGCGTCGACGACTTGACGATCGGCGGGCTGACGTATTCGCGCGCGCCCGGGTTGCTGGATATGGGTGTGGCATTGCGGGTCGGACTTTAGCGCCTCGGACGCGAGCGGGGCCGCACCGGGCGCGTGGCACCCTCAACATGCATGTGCGCTCGCCGGCTCGTCGCGCTGCCGCCGTCGATCCCACCGCCTACCCCCGCCTGGGGGAAGCGGGTGGCGGAACTGCGCGCCGGCCGCTAGCCACCGATCACGCACGACCCGGCCCGATGACCCGGGGTGCCTTGCGCCAGATCGATCGCCGCCGGCGTACCTGTACCCGGTGCCGTAGGGCACGACGACCGTGCTAACCTGACCCGCGATGGCCAGACCGGCCCACCGCCGCGCCACTTACGAGGATCTCCTCGCGGTTCCCGACCATCTGGTTGCGGAGATCATCGATGGCGAACTCATCACCAGTCCGCGTCCGGCCTTGCTGCACACGCTGGCTGGTTCCGTTCTTGGTAGCGAGATCATCGGGCCATTTCAGCTCGGACGCGGGGGGCCGGGAGGCTGGTGGATTCTCGACGAGCCGGAGCTTCACCTGCACGGCGACATCGTGGTGCCGGATCTGGCCGGCTGGCGACGCGAACGCATGCCATCGATCCCGAACGCGTCGTTCGTCGAGCTGGCGCCCGACTGGGTGTGCGAAATACTCTCGCCCGGCACCGAGGCGGACGACCGCTCCCGTAAAATGCCCATCTACGCCCGCGAGCGCGTCCCCCACGCGTGGATTCTCAACCCCCTGACTCGCACTCTCGAAAGCTACGAACTCGGCGGTGGCCGCTGGATCTTGCTCGGCACCTTCAAGGGCAACGCGAAGGTCCGTGTCGTGCCGTTCGACGCCCTCGAACTCGACCTCGCGGTCCTGTGGGCGGACTGAAGCGCCTTGCGCTTCTCGAATGGAGGTGGCGGCATCATTTTGAGCGCAACATGCGGCCATCGTTCGATTCTCCGTCGGCATACGGCCGCGCTCTGCGCACGGGCGCGGGCTACGACCGCGATGGCGAGGTGACGTGAGGCCGGGGCAACCACAACCCTACCCCGCCGACACGTCACGCAGTCGCGCGACGAATCTTCTGCATGGTCCGATCATCCGGGCGGTTCATCGCCAGGTCGTGATTGAATTCCCGAACAGCCAGGCCGTGTCGGGTGTGACGCTCCAGCACCTCGGCCGCCGACAGCTTCGCCATCGAGCCGTCGAGCCCTTGGCGGGGTCACCACCACGCACGCACAGGGTCATTCATGCGGGCCGAAGCATACTGCCCGGCGCGTGTTGCGACCGGACAGCTTCGACGCGGGCACGGGCGCGCTCGTGCAATCGCTCGACACCAAGACGCGGGTCACCAAGGTGGTGTGGATTAGCGACGGCTCGCGCTTGTACCTGGCGGGCGCCATGGCGCGGGGCTGTGGCTTGGGGGCGGAAGACCGCCTGCGAACAGGCACGGTAATTTTCGTCGCTAGAAGAAAAAAAGCATGTTATTTTTCTGCTATACAGGAAAAAACGCGTGCCCGGGATTCGCTCACTCTCGCCGCGGATCGCGGCCGATCTGGCCCAGAAGATGGTCTTCCTGGCCGGGCCGCGGCAGGTCGGCAAGAGCACGCTCGCCAAGCACATCCTGGAGCAGGATCCGCACGGCGTTTACCTGTCGTGGGACCGACGCGACGATTGGCGCGCCATCCGTGAAGCGCGCTGGCCTGCTGGTGGCGCGACCGTGGTCCTGGACGAGCTCCACAAGTGGCGGCCGTGGAAGCGCTGGCTCAAGGGCGAATTCGACGCTCACCGCGAGCGCATCCGCTTCCTGGTCACCGGCAGCGCTCGCATGGACATCTACCGCCGGGGCGGTGATTCTCTGCAGGGCCGGTACCACCATTTTCGCCTGCACCCGTTTTCGTTGACCGAGTTCGAGCACGGCGCCGACGTTCGCACCATCGAGCCCGGACGCGAGTTGCCCCTGGGCAAACCCGGACGCAACGACACCATGGCGGCGCTCATGCGATTCGGCGGTTTTCCCGAACCGCTGTTTGCTGCCTCTGACCGCACCCTGCGTCGATGGCAGAAGGACCGCCTGGACCGGTTTTTCCGCGAGGACGTGCGCGACGTCGCGACCATCCATGACATCTCGTCGCTGCAGACCCTGGCCGACATGATAGGTCCCCGGGTGGGCTCGCCGCTGTCGCTGAATTCCCTGCGCAACGATCTGGAAGTCAGCCACACCGCGGTCAGCCACTGGATCGACCTGCTGGATCGGCTGTACTTCCTGTTCCTGGTCCGTCCCTTCACCACGCGTGCTGTGCGGGGTTTGAAGAAGATGCCCAAGGCCTATCAATGGGACGGCAACATGGTCGCCGACGAGGGCGCGCGGTTCGAGAATCTGGTGGCGCTGCACCTGCTCAAGCTGTGTCACTTCCTCGAAGATCGCGACGGGCATCGCGTGGCGCTGCACTACCTGCGCGACGCGACCGGGCGCGAGGTGGACTTCCTGGTGACCTGGAACCAGCGACCGTGGTTCGCGGTCGAGGCCAAGGTGGGCGACAGCGACATCGCTCCGTCACTGCGGTACTACCAGAGCCGCATGTCGATCCCGTGGTGCTACCAGGTGGTCCTGAAAGGCGACGTCGACTACGTCGACGGCAAGATCCGTTGCCTTCCGGCGCGGACATTCTTCGCCGCCCTGCCTTGAGCTACCCCAGGGCAACGTCCCCTGGACCGGTGAGTTATCCGACAAACGGATGAGTCGACGAGCCCCGGGGCATGGCTTGCGGGGCTGCCGTACTGCTTGAATAAAACCTGCTCGAGAGACAGGCTCGCGGGTCAATAGAAAGTTCTGCGGACCAGCAATGATCGGCGTACGAAGTTACTTTGCGGCTCTGCGAGCCAGCGGCCAGGGCAGACCACCAGAGCGGACGGGTGAGCGGCGCCCGCGTGAACCATCCACGACACTCCGGAGGGTTCGGCCTCGTTGGGGACACCAGCGCCGCTGACCCGCCAGCCACCTCATCGTCGCATGGACGGCATTGTGCCACGGCTCCCGGCGAGGCGGCGGCGGACAGTTTCATGTTGGACGATGTCGCGGTGGCGAAATATGCTGGGTCATGTGCGCAGGGCGTGAGTCGGGTGTTGCCGCGGCAGTTTCCCTGATTGCTTCTCTCGCCGTCGCGGGTTGCCACGGTGGCAATGCTGCGACGCCGGCGCCGGGCGATGGCGCCGCATCCACTGCCGCTGCGGGAGCCGACACGAGAGCAGCTGATTCTGAATCGCAGGCAGCGCTGGTCGAGCCTTGCGCGGCCCCGGTAGAGGTTTCAGGCACCGCAAGAAGACTGCTTACGCTCGATACCCGGCCGACCGCGATCACCGCGGATCGCGACCACGTCTACGTCGCAGCGGGAGGGACGGTCTTTCGCGTGCCTGCCGGTGGCGGGTGCGGCGAGCGGGTGTTGGCGGTGCAGGGTTCGATCAGCCGAATGGCCTCCGCGGCCGACCGCGTGTACCTGCTGGTGCTTTCGAGAACAGGCGCCTCGATCCTGTCTTTTGCGCGCGCCGGCTTCGCCGATCGTCGGGCCGACGTCGAGTTGTCAGGGGCGGTCTATCAGAACCCCGGGGCCGTGACCTTCGTGGTGGACGGGACCGACCTCTACTACAACCAGCGGGACGAATTGCGACGCCTCCGCCTAACGGATGCCCAGAACTCGCTGGTCGGATCGAGTCCCGTGGGATGGATCGAGTCGCTCACCTCCGACGCGTCCGCCGTCTACTGGGTTGGCGGTGGCCGCGTCTTTCTCGATGACACCGACCCCATGGTCTGGCGCGGCATCGCGCGCGTCGCCAGGACCGGGGGAGAACCTCACCTCCTTTGGAAAACCCCTTGTCGAGCCATTGCTGCCAGCGAGACAGGGATGTGGTGCATCACGTCGGTTGGATTGCGCGCCGATAACACGATTGCCGGTGTTGACGGCAACCTCGTCAAACTGTCCGATGCGGGCAAGCCTGGCGTACCGCTTTTCACCAACCTCGCAGCGTTGGCTGTCGGCGAAAAGTTCGTGTTTGTTTCAGGGTATTCGTGGGGTGTCGCGGCGCTGACGCCGGGTGCTGATCCACCTGCGTTGCCGGTTGCTGCCGTGCCTATCAAGGCGCCCATGCTCCTGACCACGAACGGAGTCTCAGCCTTCTACACAGCCGCTGTCGAATCCACCTGGTCGGTGTTCTCGCTTCGGCCGTAGCTTTCCCGGCTGGAACTCGCAGGCGCCGGCAGGGTCCGCGGGCACCGGGCAGAGGCCTTCCCGGGGGGCGGTCCAGCGGACGGACACGGACGTCATCACAGCCTTGCGCGCGCAAGCATCGGCGCGGTCGGGGGGCGGCGTCGACGTCGCGAAGAGACGCTCAGTCCGCCCAGAGGACCGCGAGGTCGATCTCGACGGCGTCGAACGGCACGGTCCGAATCTTGGCGTTACCTTTGAACGTGCTCAGCAACGTCCAGCGGCCGTCCTCCAGGGCGTAACTCTCGACGGTGCGGAGAAGAGGGTTAACGATCCAGGCGTGCTGGACACGCTCTCGAGCGTAGATGGGCATCTTGCGACTGCGGTCGTCGGCTTCGGTGCCGGGGGAAAGGATCTCGCAAACCCAATCGGGCGCAATCTCGAAGAAGGCGGTGCTCGGCATAGCCGGCATCCGGGCGCGGCGCCAACCCGCCAGATCCGGGACCACGATGTCCGCGTGGAGGTGGAGTTCGGGCTCGTCGAGGATCCACCAGCCCCCGGGACCGCCGCGCCCGAACTGGAACGGCCCCATGATCTCGACGCCGAGAGCGGAGCCAGCAAGGGCGTGCGCCGGCGCCGGCCGCGGGCTCGTGATCAACTCGCCGTCGATGATCTCCGCGACCAGATGCGCGGGAACCTTGAGAAGGTCCTCGTAGGTGGCACGGCGGGTTGCCGGTCGGGACATCAAAATCAGGTTAGCACGCTCGCGCAGAGCACCGGGCCGCCCCTCGCTGTCACATTTCGTCCGCCCGAACGCGAGGCCGATCTCGAACAACACACCGGAATGATGATGCGCGTGGGTCCTGCCAGGCGAGGCAACGATCCAGGCAGCGTCTTCCAGAGGACGTTGGTCGTGGTCGGTCTGGTCGGCTGCGGGTCAAACACCGAGCCTCCGGCCGGGGGCTCTGCCTCTGCCTCGGGGCAGGCTGGTAGGAGCGGCGGCACGGGCGGCCCCGGTGCCACCTCGCCCGCGGCAACACCGGCGGTGCCGATGCCAGCCGGCGGTTCGGGCGGCGAGCCCAGCGGTGGCGCCGGTCGTGGCACGGGCTTCGGCGGGGCAGGCACCGGCGGTGCAGGCGCAACCGGCGCTGCCGGCTCCGGCGCAGGTGGTGCTGCACCCGCGCCGCCCCCGATCGCAGGCGCGCCCACACGTTACCCACCGGTGGGCGTGATTGCGCTCATCGTTGCAGTGGCAGCGGATGCTTTCGAGTACACGGCACCGCAGGATTGTCCCGCGTCGACGACTTCGTGAGCCTGGTCGTTCGCCGCGCGCCACCGACGATGTGGCTGACCTGCTCCAGATCGTTCGCGTTCGCATCGTGCGCATGCTCTAGCGCCGCGGCGTCACCGAGCCAGGCCCCGCGACGCCACGTTGATCGACGACGGCCTCGCCGAGCGTGACCCCGCACTGGCGCGGTGCTCCGCCGCAAGCCAGCCAGCACTTCGACCAGACCGAGTTATTCGGGGAGCGGCGGGTGCGCGGAAGCGGCGGCCAGCGGTGCGGCCAGCGGCCCGTCCCGGAGTTGCTCGACGCCAAGGTTCCTGGCAAGCGTGGCGCTCTTGCCCACGCGCCAGATCTTCGAGTCGACGTAAAAGTGATGCACGCGAACGCCGCCGATGAAGGCTGCCGCGACCTGGATCGCCAGATCGAAGGCCGAGTCATGGCTGAGGAACTTGAAGACGCGGGCAAACAGGCCGAGGCTGAGCGCGCCAGCGACGACCCTCTTGAAGATCCCCGCGCCCGGGCCTTGCAGCGTCACCAGCCCGAAGAGCAGCCCGAGGCCGATGTAGAGCCACACGTTACCGAAGATGCGGCTCGGGAGGCTGCGTTTCTGCGGGTCATCGCTCGCGTACTTCTTCCGCCCATAGGCCCAGACCACGCCGTGGTACTGCGCGCAGTGGCCGGTTCCGGTGAGGATCACCCAGAACGCCGCGAGCCGCGGGTGAACCGCAAACGCCAGGTAGTAGAGAGAAAGGACCGTCACCATGTAGAGCAGCTTGGGGCCGTCGCGCGTGATGCCTTTGCGCCACTGGCTGACCTGAAAGACGGCATAGGCCGCGCACACGGCGAAAAAGCCGACCTGGCAGGCGCTGTGCACCAGCGTCCCGAGCGTCGTCGGGCCCAGCGAGGTCCGCATGAAAAAATATTCGATGTCCGGGAACCAGGGCGCTGCCAGCATCGCGACGTAGGGCAACCAGATGGCGGTATTGAAGAACAGGGCGTCGACGCGGTTCTCCACGGCGGCGCCGTCGCCGTTCTTCCGCTTGTACAGGCAGACAAAGCCCCAGTGCTGCTTGTTGATGTGGAACATGGTGTAGAGACCGAACGCCATGATCCAGAAGTGCCAGCCCAAAGACTCGTACCCGGCTGGAACCACGCCCAGCGCCCGGCCGACATAGGGCAAGAGGACGAGCGTCGGCCCGATTGCGAAGGCCAGCAGCGAGGCGATGAACAGCCTCCGGCGCGAGGCCCACTCTTCGCGATCGGTGTATGTCCGCGCGATCGTGGCCCACAGATGAGGCGCGTCGACCAGCGGCCCGTAGAGGAAGAGCGAGATAGCCACGATGTTGATCTGTCGCCCGCCGAGCCAGAATTTCCAGTCCGGGTTGTCGGCCGTCAACCCCCGGGTGCGCGTGGCATAGAGGATCGCCACGAACGCGAGCCCCACCCAGAATGGAAGCAGATTCCATACGAGGTCCCGCTGCTTGCTCCAGAGCCAGGACCAACGGAAGCGCGGTAGCAACGTTTCGCCAGTGGCAGTGGTCATCAGGGTCCCTTGGGTGTACCCCACCCATTGCGTACGAGTGTACGCAAAGAACGAGAGAGCGCGTTCATATTCCCGACGGCTAGGCGGCTATTTCCCAGAGCGGAGTACCTCCGCTACCGCAAGAGCTTGCCAACCTCGCGCCAGCCGATGAGGCGGATCCTGGTGTCGGCGACGAGCTTGCGAAAAGGGTCGCTGGTGAATACGTCGAATTCGCGCTGGCGGAGGGCGGCGCCCCAACCGTCCTAGCCGGCGGCCGCCGTGCTGCAACACCAGGTTCGATAGTCGTCTCAGACGTTTTCTCCACTACGTTCTTTCGTACTTCACAACGGCACGGCCCTCCTCGTCCAGGGTGACCGAGAAGCTCAGCGAAGGGCTGCACTCCCGGCAGTCTTCGATTCCATCCCACGATCCCAGTTTGTCGAGATATCCGAACGCCTCATGTGTCGCGTCCACGAGGGCGCCGCACTCCGGGCATCTTGCGACGACCTTCCGTGCGCCCTTTTCAGTGTTGACCTCTCCTTCGAGCACCGTGTCCCGCCGATCCGTCCAACGTTCTGCCTTTCAGCGGCGGGGCGCAAGCGCTGCAACGGCTTGTTGACAGCGTTCCAATGTCATCGTGGATGCGTGGTCGTCGACGAAGAAGAACACACCAAAAGGGAATCGACCGAGGAGTGCACGCCTGACATCGGCCATCATCCAGCGGAAATTGCAACGCTCCGCTCTCGATGCGAGTAAAAACCCGATCAAGTCTCGCCAGAAACGCGGAGCCCAGTTCCTCTCGTTCGCGCTCGTACCACGAAGCAGCTTCGAACGCATCCACCTCCGCTTCCGGGCGGACACGCAGTTCGCTCATCGGGCTTTAAGCCGACGTTCAAGCCCGTCCAAAACCTCCCTCCAGGGGCGCGTCTCGTGCGGCGCGGCGCGGTGGGCTGCTAGGCGATCCTCCAGGATCTGGCGCTGCCACTCATGCAGAGGAACCCGATCCCGTTCGCAGCAATCCTATCCCAAAGATCCTGGACGTAATCGATCTTGTCCTCGACGGGAAGGTCGTCGAATCCAGCTGGGGGCATGGAAAGCGGCTGCGCCATGACTGCCAGTATAGCCCCGCAGCCAACCGGCAAAATACCTTCTTCCACCAGCCCGGTCTGCCCAGCGAAACTGCCGTTCAGTCGGACGACCGAAGAAGCTAGCGGGCAGCTGATATTTTCGGTTCCCTGACAAGATGAGCAGGGGGCACCGGGCGACGGTGCCGAGTCGCTCGCGTCGTCAGATGTCGACCGCACCCTTCGCCTCGTCGTGGCTAGCGCTCATCGGTCAGCGCTGGGCGCGTGCGCCCTTGGTCGCTGCCTTTGCCGACGCTGTGGTTAGGCGGCACCGTCGCCGGAGAAATCTGGATCGGTCCTATGAGCGCTCCGCCGATCGCTTGATATGCCCAAGAACCCGTTCGTGGATCTTATGAATCACGAGGTCTGCTACCCCGTTCCAGTAAAATTGTGGCCAGAGCCGTTGCCGATACCAGGTGGTGCCTTCAAGTAGCACCGTGCCGTGGTCAGTCGCGGTGAGCAGGAAGCGCCCTCGCTCAGATTCAAACGTGTGGCTCAGGTGGGGAACCTTGAGATTTGAGTAGAAGGAAGTCTCGGTCATCGGAGGGGGGCTCGCGACAACCGAGAAGGCCAATTCGTGTCCGGGAAGCCATCGCGTAATTGGTTCGACAAATGCGCCGGTGCTGAAATTACATCGGCGAATCGCCCCGACGCCCTCGCCAGAAATCGTTGCCGAGGTGGGGTAGGCAATTCCGAGACGGAAGACGAGGCCGACCGAAGCGTTGATCGGAGGAAACGCAACCACGTTCCGCCAGACCCTCGTGGCGTCCGCCTTGATCTCGACCACTGACGAGACCGCCTGCAAGTCCGGCGGCCCAATGACACTAGGTTCCACAGCCATCGCAAGCCACAGAGGAGGAAAAAGCGCCACCGCGACGCCGCGGGACCGTCCCGATGATCGGATCGCCGTGTTCACCCAATGGGCGATGATACCGCCGAGCAACGCGAGCGGGACCGCCACCGGGAAGGTCATGAGCACGCAGACGACGCCGTCTGTTCCTAGTGCAAGCAGGCTCAAGGAGGAAAAGATTGCCACCAGCGTCGTCACCTTCAACACGTCGCGAGTCCTGAGAGTGGAGGTACGTCCATGAAGGAGGGTTGCCGCCGCTCCAGCAACGAAAGGCGCGCCTAGAAACAGCGAAAAGCCATACGTCCCCTGCACCCGAATGGTAGCCGTGGCGCTCAAAGCAACTACGGCGGCGACGGGAACAATCGTAAAGAGCCAAGCAGAGAGAGCGGCGCTGAGTTTCTTCATGAGAAATATCCGCCCAACGCTTTGGCGATAAGCGGCGGGCGAAGCACGTCCGCTTCATCGCCTTGTTAGCCGCCGAGCCTTGTTGGCAGGCTTGCGCTTGAGCGACCTGAGTGCGGCGTTCACTGCCTTCGAAGTCTTGAACGTATCCGCGACATCGGGGGCAAGAACCACCACGTTCGTACCTCGAGCGAAGCTCGCCGCGTACTTCCCGCGGACGCCGCTCGAGAAATCGTACTCAGGTCGCATTTCGTCGCTGTCCTGCTTCTGCTTTTTAGCCGCCGGCATATTTTCTCCGCTCGCGCCTGGATGCGATTCTAGCACTGATGAGGCGAACGCTCTCGCCTCGATGCGTGTGCGACACGACCACCATACGACCTGCATGCGTGGCACCGAGAAGGAGGTACCGATTCTCGTCCTCCGAGTGGTCCGGATCGAACGTGGTCAGCGACAGCGTATCCGCGAACGCCGTCGCTGCTTCGTCGAATGCGACCCCGTGCTTCGCAAGGTTGCTCCGGGCTTTCTCGGGATCCCATTCGAACCGCATCTCTCCCAGTTACCTCGTGTCCGTGCGGCTAACGATTTGCCGTTCAGCTGCGACGGCGGACCGCGATGATGGCACATGACGCCCGGGCGTGGAATGCAGATCCACGCGAGGCCCGTTCCCCCCATCCGCCGTCGGCTGTCGCAGACCGGAACGCCCGCCTCCAGGAGTCCGCGGGAGTTCCAAGATCCGGCGATGTCTCGCCCAAGGCATCTCGGGCGGCCCTCGATGATGACCGGGGGCGACCGATCTTGATTGGGCAGTAGTCTCCCCGACCACCTTCATCGAGACCCAACCCGCGAACTCCGGCCTCGCGACCAGGCGTCCGGCCGTCGAGCGAGCGGTCAGCATCGGAGCGGGCACCGGAGCGTGCACCAGCGATTCAGGACCGCGCCCGCCTCCCAGTCGATGCCCGAATGGCCCGGGCCCCGGCGCCACGCCGGACCTCACCACTTGCAATCGGACCACCCACCTGCCCCATCGCAACCTTGGAAGAAATCCGACGCGTTTGCTGCCGAACGATACTGGCGTTCAGCGGTGAGCGCCCGCCCGAGCGAAGCGAGGAAGGGCGCTCATCTGCTGCAGCGGCTTGTTGGGCGGCACCGTCAATGAGACACGAGCGGTGGAAAATCAAGAAGGGCCCCGGCCACGTCAAAATTCGAGTTTCCGGCGAGGGTTCGGTTCAGATAGTCCAGATCGAAATAGTCGGTGACCATTCCGGAGTGGCCACAGTCGCCAGATCCGCGCGCCCGTAGGAGCGTCAGTGGTACTTGCGCGGGATACGACTCGAGAACCATCCCGTCCCAACAAAGCTCGAAGGTTGGCGATGAGCACGCGTGTTCGTACTCGATGGTGACCTGTGCGACCCGACGATGGATGGGCTGAAAACTGGCCAGGCGAGCAGAGGTGTCGACGATCGCGCCCACGTCGGATGGGGCAGGAATGCCCGCCGTGGCATCCCACGGACAACGTTGAATCAGACGGAGAAGTCGCGATGGCCCCCGCGCGCGTCGGATGCCCTCCGCGACCTGGGCTCGACTTGGGCACAAGGGCCTGCTTGGCTCAGGTGCATATCGTGTGCGGCCTACGCGGATGTATGTGATGCCCCGCTCGTTCGTGTATGAAGGCGGTCCCGGCGGCGCGTCGGGTTCATGGGGTGGTGGAGGTGACTTGTCGGTGCAGTAGGGCACCGCTGTCCGGCCCGAGAGACCAGACGTGGAGCATCCGATCCAGATGAGCGCCTGAACCAGCAGCCAGCCGTTCCTACTCGTCATGCTAATCGCGTCCGCCCAACTAGAATTCGGGATCGGACCTTATCACGGGCCCGGGGCTGCGCGCCGGCGCGCCCGACGAAGCGGAGCTTGCCGGAATCCGTCGTATTGTCCGGATCTTCGACGCGCCTCGGGCTCCATCCCATTGACCGGATCCGCCTCCGGGCATTGCTGTCTAATCCACTTGGGGCTGACAGGCAGGCTGTCTAATACGGACGCCGCAACAGCATGCCTGGGACGCGCTCCGAGCCCGCTCCCCACCCCCCCCCGTTGCCTCGACCCCACCTCGCGTCTATCTTCCCCCCTCCTCATGAACCTCGCCCTCGCCGCCGCCGCCGCCGCCATCGCTACGGCCGCCTGCTCGGCCGTCACCGTGGTCCAGCAGCCCTTCACCGGCATGGACATTCACGGCCACCGCCCGCCGGCGCCGCCCCCGCCGCCACCCCGGGTCGTCCTGACCGAGTCATCCATCCAGATCACCGAGAAGATTCAGTTCGCGTTCGACAAGGCCGACATCCTGCCGGGCTCGCACGCGCTGATGAACGAGATCGTCCAGGTGCTCAAGGACAACCCCCAGATCGAGGTCGTGCAGATCGAGGGTCACACCGACGCGACCGGCACCGCCAAGCACAACCGCGATCTGTCGCAACGCCGCGCCGAAAGCGTGCGCACCTGGATCGGCAACGCCGGCATCGACAGCAAGCGCCTGGTCGCCAAGGGCTTCGGCTCCGACAAGCCCATCGGCGACAACGCCACCGACGACGGCAAGGAAAAGAACCGCCGGGTCGAGTTCAACATCGTCAAGCAAGGTCCCAAGAAGACCGTGGTGCAGGACCAATGACTCGCGGCCTCGGCGCCCTCGCGACGCTCGCGCTCGTCGTCGCCAGCTGCGCGTCTTTTTCCGACGCCACCCGCAAGGACATCGAGGGCCGCATGGCCTCGATCCAGGGCGGCCTCGACGGCTGCTACCAGGCGGCGCTGACCCGCAACCGCGCGCTCGCGGGCGGCATGGAACTGGCGTTCGTGGCCGAAAGCAAGACCGGCCAGTTCAAGGACGTGCGCATCCCCAAGAATGATCTCCCCGATCCCGAACTGGTGACGTGCGTGACCAGCCAGGTTGGCGCGCTCAAGCTCGCAAAGCCGACCAGCACAAATCTCTCGATCGCGTTCCCGCTGCGTTTCGTGCCCCAGGACTGACCCCGGCGCTGCCCGCGCGCTTGCCCGCCCGCCGCTGGTCGTGTAGCCACGTCGTGAACCGTGGACACCGACGCGCAGATCTCCCGCCGGCGCACCTTCGCCATCATCTCGCACCCGGATGCTGGCAAGACCACCATGACCGAGAAGCTGCTGCTGTACGGCGGCGCCATCCACCTCGCCGGCACGGTCAAGCAGAGCAAGGGCCGCCGCCTGGCGACCAGCGACTGGATGGAGATCGAAAAGCAGCGCGGCATCTCGGTCACCACCAGCGTGCTGGTGTTCGAATACGCCGGCCGCCGCCTGAACTTGCTCGACACCCCCGGCCACAACGACTTCAGCGAGGACACCTACCGCACGCTGGCCGCCGCCGACGCTGCCGTCATGCTGATCGACTGCATGAAGGGCGTCGAGCCGCAGACCGTGAAGCTGTTCCAGGTGTGCCGGATGCGCCGCATCCCCATCGTCACGTTCATCAACAAGATGGATCGCGAAGGCCGCCCGCCACTAGACGTGATCGACGAGATCGAACGCGTGCTGGGCATCCCGTGCAGCCCGCTCAACTGGCCGGCCGGTATGGGCCACGCGTTTCAGGGCGTCTACGATCGCGACAGCCGGCAGGTTCAACGCTTCCTACGCGCCGACGGCGGCGCCCGCCGCGCGCCCATGTCGGTATGCAGCGTCGACGATCCCGACCTGGGCGCTGCCCTGGGCCCGCGCCTGTGGAACGATCTGAAACAGGAAATCGAGCTGCTGGACGCCGCCGGCAACACCTTTGATCGCGAGCGCTTCCTCGCCGGAGAGGTGTCGCCGGTGTTCTTCGGCAGCGCCATGACCAACTTCGGCATCGAGCCGTTTCTCGAACGCTTCGTGGACCTGGCGCCGCCACCCCGGCCGCGCCGCACCACCTCGCCCGACGTGGTGGTGGAACCAAACGACCCGCGCTTCACCGGGTTCGTGTTCAAGATCCAGGCGAACATGGATCCGCGCCACCGCGATCGCATCGCGTTCGTGCGCGTATGCTCGGGGCGGTTCGTGCGCGGTATGGACGTCACGCATGTGCGCACCGGGCGACCGCTGACTCTGTCGCGCACTCTGCAGTCCATGGGTGCCGAACGCATCATGGTCGACGAGGCGTTCGCCGGCGACATCCTGGGCGTGTGGGACGGCGGCACCCTGCGCATCGGTGACACCATTGTCGAGGGCGCGCCGGTCGAGTTCGAGGGCGTGCCACGCTTCTCGCCCGAGCACTTCGTTCAGGTGCGGCTGCTCGACCCACTCAAGCGCAAGCAACTCAAGAAGGGCCTCGAACAGCTATCGGAGGAAGGTGCCGTCCAGATGTTCTTCGATCGGCTTCGCCTGGAGCGCGATCCCATCCTGGGCGCGGTCGGCGTGCTGCAGTTCGAGATCATCCAGCACCGCTTGCAAAGCGAGTACGGCGTGACCATCAACCTGCGCCCGCTGCCGTACCACCACGCCCGCTGGGTCGAAGGGACACCGTTCGATGGCGGTCGCTTCGAACGCCCGGGCTCGTCCATCTGCCTGCTGGACATCGAAGGCCGGCCGCTGGTGCTGTTCGAGACCGAGTGGCTGCTCCGCCGCGCCGCCGACGACAACCCGCAACTGCGCTTCATCGCCGCGGTGCAACCGGGCCGCAGCGGATCCAAGACCGCGGCGTGACGGGTTGTCTCAGTCCTCGATCAGATCCAGGAACTCGCGCGGAGTCATGATGCTGATGCCCTGGTACTCAACCAGGACCAGCAGGTCGGCGTCGCCAGTGACGATCGCGCCTGCGCGCCCCGCGACCGCGGCGGCGAGCACGAAGTCGTCGGCTGGATCCCGGCACACCCCGGTGACACCAAACGTGTCCTGGACCAGATCCGCGACGGCGACCAGATCAGCTAGCCACAAGAGTGTCTCGTCGGGATCGAGAAGGTACTTACGAATCTTCGGCAACCCGAGCGCCTTCTCGAGCTCGGCCACGATCGCTTGCGACAGGACCATCTCGAACGCCTCGCGCACAAGCAGCGCAGTGACGATCCGGCCGGGCGGGCCGCTCGGGCGGATGGCCGCGCTGATGAGTACGTTGGCATCGAGCAGGGCGCGGACCAAGGCCTACTTCTTCCGCGGGCGCTTCAGTGTGGCCTTCGCCCTGTGTATCTGCCGGCGCGCCGCGTGCTGCGCGTCAAGCGCGAGCTCCATGGCCTCTTCATCGGAGAGCTTTTCGCCGGTCGCCTCTTTCTGCCGTTCGAGGACACCCTGTCCGTGCAGGCGGGCGAAACGACGCATCTGCTCGATGCGCTCGACCGGCACGAGGGCAGCCAGCGGCTGGCCCTTGCGCTCGATGATGAATTCGTCGTGCCGGAGTGCAACGCGGTTCAGTAGATCGCCGATGCGTGCCCGAACGTCCATTGTCGAGATTCTCTCGGTCATCTTGGCCACCTCTCACAACTATCATAGTTGCCATGGAGAACCCGGGCAAATGGGGGCAGCACGCAGATGCGCCAGGCATCACGTCGTCACCGTACTCCTATCGACGACGTAGGTTGGATCTAGGACATTGGGTTCTTCGCCGAGCCAGCCACGCCATTGTCGAGGCGGTGGCGAACAACAGAGTCGCATCGGAAACCGGCCGCGAATGGAAGGAACAGCCGCTGGATCCACCGCCGCCGTTCGGTGGCGCCGCTGAGTCTGCAACCGCCGCAATATCGGGCGCAGTGTCGGGCGCAGCGGCAACGGCCGGTCGGTCAGCGCCCGCATCGGGCGTGTCCCCCTGGCACACCCATTGCTCGGCCCTGGTGCAGAAGAAGCCCTCGTCAACCATGACACCAAAATTGAAGGTGTACTCGTCCGGCGCGCTCGGCGCCTCGCCGAGCGGGCGTGGTCGTGGCAACCGCAGTTGATCACCGAAGGATGCGGTGGTGCCGGTATCCAGCGCTCGCTGGAGGTCCTTCCATTCCATGCGACACAGCGCCTGCCGGCCAGCCGGACATCGGTAGTAAAGGTAGCTGCCGCAGGTCGGCGCGGGATGCCCGGGGCGAGGCGACGGTCCTTCACTGCACACGGCGTTCTGGCCCCAAAGAGACAACGGCCCATAGACGCGGATGAGATCCGGAGCGTCCTTGTTGGGTTCCCACTCGATCCGGCTGGGCTTCACCTTCACAGCGCTCGGGGCGCTGGCGCGGGCAAGGCCCGGCGGGGCGACCCCGGCCATGGCGATTGCAATCAACGTTGCCAGACGACACGCGTGGCGTTTCATGGAACTCATTGTGTCCGAGCCAATACGCCCGGCATGTGGGATCGGGACAAAACACCCCCCCTGCTGCCACCTTGCTGCGCCCAGCCCAGCGCTAGCGCTTAGCGCTAGCGCTAGCCCGCGCGGCGCCGCACCGGCCGGGCCGGTATGCCGACCACGGTCGTGTCGGGCGCGACGTCGTGAACCACGACCGCGTTGGCGCCGATGCGCGCCCCATCGCCGACCGTCACTGGCCCGATGATCTTGGCGCCGGCACCGATCTGGATGTTGTTGCCCAAAGTCGGGCAGCGGCCCTTGCCGTCATCGGCGATGGTGACCTCGTGGTGAAGGTGGATGTTCGAGCCGCCCCGCACCGCCCGGTTGATGACCACGCCCTGCGAATGGAACAGCACAAACCCCGGTCCGAAGTCGGCGCCCCGGCCAATCACCGCGCTGCCCAGGATCGAGTTGAGCTTGTTGAACACCATCTCAAGCGGCGCCAGGCCCGACTCGCGCGAGCCCTGCATCAGGCGATACAGGACCATCGCCAGGGTTCCGTCCGTTGACAGCACCTTGATGAGCGCCGGCAAGCCATCGCTTTGGTAGTTGGCGCGCGCCTTCTCTCGTAGATCCTCACCCAGCATACGCAAACTGTTCAACATGGCGGGGCTGAACATAGCGACTCGCCCGCCATCCGCCAACGCCGAAAGCACCGGCCGGGCGATCACGCCATCCGGGCGGAAAACCGCGCCGCGATTTGCTGGCACAGCGCCGGCACCTCGGCGCACGCCGTGCCCAGCACCGACACGCCTGCGCTGCGGGCGGCAAGTTCGCCGAACGAGGTGGGCCCGGGATCGATGACCAGCAACGGCACACCCTGCCGGACCGCGGTCTCGCACATCCGCGACGGCAAGGTCGTGGCGCCGCTGGTGCCGACGACCACCAGCAGGGCCGCGGTGCCGGCCGCGCGCATGGAACTCTCGAAGCGAAACCGCTCCTCGTCGTAGGCCTCGTCGAACCACAGCACGTGCGGGCGCAACCAGCCGCCGCAGCGCACGCAGGAAACCTGTTTCTTTTCGTGCTCGTCGGGGCGCCGGCCGCGTGCCCAGGTCAAACCCAGATCCTCGGGCAGCGCGAAGATCTCGCCTGTGCAGCCCGCTGCACAGCGGGCGAAATCGAGGTTGCCGTGAATCTGGTACGTGCGCGCGGCGCTGTTGCCGGCGCGCAGGTGCAGCCCGTCCACATTCTGCGTGACCAGCAGGAAACGGTCAGCAAGCTGCGGTTCCAGCGCCGCGATGGCCTCGTGCGCGGCGTTCGGGCGCGCGCTTCGACATGCCGCGCGCCTGAACAGATACCAGCCCCAGATGTCCTCCGGCATGCGCTGGAAAGCCATCCAGGTCGCCATTTCCATGGGATGGAAGTTGCGCGACCCCACCTGCCAGTAGCCTTCCTCGCCCCGGAAGGTCGGGATGCCGCTCTCGGCGGAGATCCCTGCGCCGGTGAGAAACACCGCCTGGCCACCGCCGTCCCGGGCCACCGCCCGATCGAGCAGCCGCTCAAGCCTGCCGTCCGCCACCACGGCGAAAGTCTAGCTCAAGCGACGCACCCGCGAGCGCCCTTCAACCGATACCGAGCCATGACTGTGACTCGCAGCGCTGTTGGAAACGCGGCCGCAAGGTTCGCCACGGCCATCACGGTCGGGTTTCTTGCGGGTGGCTTCGCCCCCGCCTTAGCTTCTATCGATGGAAGCGCCCAGGTGGCCTGCCGAGCCGGCCCGACGGGTCGCCCTTGCGGCGATGGCGAGCCTGGCCGTCATGCTGGCCGCGCTGGCGGCGACGTCGGCGACCGCGCGTGCGGCAGGCTCGCTGCGGCTGGACTTTCTCGACGTCGGCCAGGGCGACGCGGCCCTGGTGACGTCACCTTCGGGCAAGACCGTGCTCATCGATGGCGGCCCGCGCGAGGCGGCCGTCAGTCTGGCGGCCGCGGTGCGCGCGCGGACCAGCAAACCGCTCGACCTCGTGATCTTGACCCACCGGCACGCCGATCACCTCGGCGGCCTGGCGACCGTGATCGCACAGCAGGGTGCGCTGCAGTTCATGGACGCAGCGTTCCCGCACCCGAGCCCCGCGTACACCGCCCTCCTGCAAGCGCTCGCCGCCAGGCACATCCCTGTGCGCGAGGCGACACGCGGCCGCAAGGTCGATCTCGGCGGCGGCGCGACGCTGCTCCTGCTGTCGCCGCCCGAGCCGACGATCACCGGCTCGCGCTCGGACGTCAACGCCAACAGCGTTGTGATACGGGTGACGTTCGGCGCGACGGCGGTGCTGTTCACCGGGGACGCGGAGGCCGCGACCGAGAAATGGCTCCTGAGCAGCGGCGCGGATCTACGCGCCCGGGTGCTGAAGGTCGCTCACCACGGTGGCCGCTATTCGTCGAGTGCTCGCTTTCTCGATGCAGTGGCGCCCGAGGTGGCGGTGGTGAGCGCGGGCGCCGGCAACGAGTACGGGCACCCGGCACCCGCGACCTTGGCCCGTCTGGCACGGCTGCACGTTCACGTCTATCGTACCGACGTGGACGGCTCGGTCACGGTGCAGAGCGACGGCCAGCGGATCGAGATCCACACCGCACGCAAACCATGACCCGGCCCAAGGACACTCTTCTGTTCATCGACGAGGTAGCCGGTACCACCGCCCGGCTGCTGCTTGGCGAGCAGGCTTTCACCATCCCGACGCAGCTGCTACCGAAGCACTCGCGCGAGGGTACCTGGGTGACCCTCACGTTCGCACCCGCGCCGGCGCCCGCCGACGATGCCGCCGCCGCAGCGCTGCGCCGCAAGCTCGCCGAGCAGGACGACGGCGGCGACATCAAGCTGTAGCGGCGGCAGCGGCGGCGTGCCTTACAGCCAGGCCAGCCACTCGGGGTGCGACTCGCCGGGGCCGCGTATCGCCTTGTAGAAGGCGGTCTGCAACTTGCGGGTCACCGGGCCAGGCTCGCCGGAGCCAATCGTGCGGCCGTCTATCTCGCGCACCGGGACCATCTCGACGCCGGTGCCGGTGAAGAACACTTCACTGGCGGTGTACAGCATGTCGCGCGTGAACGTCTGCTCGATGATCTCGATGCCGGCCTCCTTGGCCAGCACCATGATGGCGTCGCGGGTGATTCCGGCCAGCACAGGCAGGTGCAGCGGCGGCGTGTAGACGCGGCCCGCGTACACCACGAAGATGTTCTCGCCGGTGCCCTCGCAAACGTAGCCGTTCGCGTCCAGCATGATGGCTTCTTCGTAGCCGAGCTTCTGTGATTCGCGCTTGGCCAGAATCGAGTTGACGTATTGGCCCGAGATCTTGCCCTTGCTCATGGTCGAATTGCCGTGGCCGCGGATGAACGACGATACGTGCGCGCGCACGCCACGCTTGACGCCTTCCTCGCCCAGCAGCGGACTCCACGGAAACGTGATCACGCAAACCTCGGTGGGATTCGACGTGGTACCCAGGCCAAGCGCGCCCGGCCCGATGTACGCCAGCGGGCGCAGGTACGCCTCGGCCTGCTTGTTGGCGCGCAAAGTCTCGACGCACGCGGCCTCAAGAGCTGTGCGTGTGTACGGGATCTCGAAGCTGGCGATCTTGGCCGACTCGAACAGCCGCTCGATGTGCTCACGAAGACGGAAGACGGCACTCTTGCCATCGACGCGCTGGTAGCAGCGGATGCCCTCAAAGACGGCCACCCCGTAGTGCAGCGTGAACGCCGCGACGTGCGTCTGGGCGTCCGCATAGGGGACGATCTTGCCGTTCATCCACACATAGTCAGCTTTGATCATGTCTCGCTTCTCAACCTCCGTATTTCCTCTTCGATGTCGGTAAATCCTGGGCTTAATTTCAGCGCCACCTCGAACTCGGCGATGGCCGCGTCGGGGCGCTTGGTCTCGGCGAAGAACCGGCCGAGCGACACCCGCACCCACGGGTCTTTGCCATTGAGCGACACCGCCCTTTGCAGTTCCAGCAGTCCGGCTTCGGCGGCAGCGGCATCGGCGGGCGCTTCACGATAAATCGCCCAACCCAGCGCGCCCAGGTAGCCTGCGTTGTCGGGCGCCAACTGCACCGCCTGGCGAAACGCCGACACAGCGTCGTGGTAGCGGCGCGCGCGCAGATGCTCGACACCCATGAAGTACACCTTCTCGGCTGCGCCGCCCGGCACGACCGCGCCCGACAGCGGCTCGCGGTCTTCCTGCTGCAGGCGCGCCAGGTAACGCCGGCGGCTGCCCTTGTCGTGCAGGACCGCGTGCGCCTCGCCCAGGTGCTCGAAGATCCGCTGCGCGATCAGGCGCACGTCGTCGGCGCGGAAGCGAAATTTGTCGGGGTGGAAATTCCGCGCCAGCCGATCGTACGCGCGCTCGACCGCCACGATCTCGCTGTCGGCGGCCACACCCAGCACATCGAAATGGGTCTGCGCCCGCAGCGTCTCGAGCACCGCACCCAGCTCGTCGGGCGTCATCTGCTCGGGGTTGCGATCCTGTCCCAGATTTTCCGGCGATAGCATCTCGGCCGACAGATCGGGCTTTTGCCTGACCGCCGTACGGGCGGGCTCGATCATGCCGGCCTCCGACATGGCCACCAGCAGCAGACGCGCCCGCTTGATCCGGATCGGCGCCGTCTCCAGCACCGCCTCCAGACGCCGGCTGCCATCAACCGAAGCGATGAAGCGCCGCTCGGCCGGATCTCCGCTCAGGTCCTGCAGGCGGCGCAGCGGATCCAGATCAGGCGCCACGTACTGGCCCGCGAACGGTGCCAACACCGCGTTCTGGCGCTCTTCGTTGTAGTAACGACGGATGCCTTCCAGGATCAGCGCGGCCGGGGTCTTCTCCAGGCGCACCGGCTCGCCCCGCGGCTGCCGCCCCTCGACGAACCCGAAGCTGCCGGCCTTCCAGGAGAACAGATCGCAGATCTTCGCTTCCATCTGCGCGATGAGCGCCCGCTGCAGGTTGTAGGGCGACAGCGCGCCCATCTCGATCAACAGCGAGCCCTGCTGTCTCTTGTCTTCCTTCATCCGCCGCAGCGACTCATCCAGCGCCTTTTTTGAGATCAGCTTCTGCGACAGCAAGATCTGCCCCAAGCACTCGCCCAGCACGTTCGACCGCACCGACACCGGGTAGCCGTCCTGGAAGAAGACGATTTTCTTGATCGGATCGCGCTGCGCCAGAAGCGCGCCCGACACGCGGCGCGCGTAGATCCGCTTGAGCACGCGCGCGAACGACTGGCGCGCGAACGATCCATGCAACTCGGGATCGGCGCTGGCAAGCTCTTTGGCCGCGCGCTCGACTTGACGCTTCTCCTCCTTCTGCGCGGTGTCGCTCTGCGCGGTGTCGCTGAAGGACGGGCCGCTGGGATAGTCGCGCACCACCAGCGGTGACGCCTCTGCGCCCTTGGGCGGCAAGCGTGACAGCAGGGTCGCCAGCAATGTGTCGAGCGACAGCGGCGCCGGCAGGTACTCGGCGGGACCGTAGCGGCGCCGCGCTTCGCTTGCGTGACCCTGCCCGCGAAAACGACTGGCGATGAAGAAGATGGGCACGTTGCGTGTATCGGGATCCTTGCGCAGCGCCTCGGCGACCGAAAAACCCGAACCGTCGGCCAGGCTGGTGTCGAGCACGACGGCGTCGGGCGGCCGCACCAGCAAGCTGCGCTTGGCCCAGGCGCCCTCGGCCTCGCTCGACATCTCGTACCGGGCCTCGCGCAAGGTGTCGCCGATCTGGCGGCCCAGTTCGGGATCGCTCTGGACGACCAGCACGTACGGCGCCATGGACGGAGCGAATTTATACCGTAAGTCGCGCCTCGACGCGGTTATGATGCGCGCGCCCAATGGCGACGACGAAAAGTGCGGTGAACCGCAGCGACAAACCCCGCGCGAAAGCCGCGGCCAGCAAGCTGGCGTGCCTGGTGCTGGCGGCGGGCAAGGGCACACGCATGAACTCAAATCGGGTCAAGGTGCTGCACCCGCTGCTGGGGGCGCCGCTGGTCGCGTACGCCGTGGATCGCGCACACGAGCTGGGCGCCGCGCCGGTTGTCGCCGTGCTCGGCCACGATCGCGCGGCGGTCGAGCACGCACTCGTGCAGCGCTACGGCGCGGGCGCCATAGCCGTGGTCGAGCAGGCCGAACAGTTGGGGACCGGACACGCGGTCAAGCTGGGCCTCGCTGCGCTGCGCGGCTTTCACGGCACGGTGCTGATTCTCTATGGCGACGTGCCGTTGTTGACCAGGGCCATCTTGCGCGCGCTGTGCGACCGCAGCCGAAAGACCGGAGCGCTGGCTGTGCTGACCACGCGCCCCGCCGATGCCACCGGCTACGGCCGCATGGTGCGCGACCCGCGCGGCCGCGTGGTCGCAATCGTCGAGCACAAGGACGCCACCGTCGAGCAACGCGCCATCGCCGAGGTCAATGCCGGCATTTACGCGGCGCCGGCCGACTTCCTGCGCGCGGCAGTCAGGCGCCTGCGCGCCGACAACGCACAGGGCGAGTACTACCTAACCGACATCGTGCCGGTCGCGGCGCGCAGCATCGGCGTGCAGACGGTGGCAGCCGATCCCACATCGGTGGCCGGCATCAACGATCGCCGGCAACTGGTCGCGGCCGAGGCGGTGTTGCGCAAGCGGTTGATCGAACGCTTCGCGGCGCACGCGACCTTCCGCGATCCCGCGTCGACCGTGATCGAGCCCGACGTGACCATCGGCCGCGACGTCGAGATCGGTCGCCACGTATCGCTACGCGGCCGCACCAGCATCGGCGCCGGAACCCGCATCGACGACGGGGTCATCCTCACCGACACCGTGGTCGGCGCCGGCGTCGAGGTCAAGCCGTACACGGTGGCAAGCGCGGCCGTGATTGGCGATGGCTGCAAGATAGGCCCGTTCGCGCACCTGCGCCCGGGCACCGTACTGGCGGCCGACGTGCACGTGGGCAACTTCGTCGAGACCAAGAAGGCGCGCCTCGGCCGCGGCAGCAAGGCCAACCACCTGACCTACCTGGGCGACGCCGAGGTCGGCGAGAAGGTGAACATCGGCGCCGGCACCATCACGTGCAACTACAACGGTTACGAGAAGCGCATCACCGTGATCGCCGACGGCGCGTTCATCGGCTCGGACTCGCAACTGGTGGCGCCGGTGCGCATCGGCCGCCGCGCGGTGGTGGCGGCGGGTGCCACCATCGTCAACGACGTACCCGACGGGCATCTGGCGCTGTCGCGCGTGGTGCAGACCATCGTGCCCGGCTACGCCGACAAGCTCGCCCGCAGATATGCCAGCCCCAAGCCCGCCCAGACTGAACCAAAAAGGAGCCGCTGATGCCCACGTCCGTGAAGACGTTCTTCGACCAAAAAGTACCCGCGGCCCTGGCGAAGAGCCCGGACAAGGTCAAGGACGTGGTGGCGGTCTACCACTTCACGGTCTCGGGCCCGGACGGCGGGCAGTGGACCGCGGACCTGCGCGCAGTCCCGCCGACCTGCACCACCGGCCTCACTGGCACGGCCAATTGCACCATCGAGGCCACCGACGACGACTTCCGCAGCATGATCGACGGGGGCATGGCGGCGGCGATGCAGCTGTTCTTCAGCGGCAAGCTCAAGATCACCGGCGACCCCAACCTGGCCACCAAGCTGACCAAGGTGCTAGCCCTCGGCAACTCGGGCGGGTAGGGGTTCAGCCTTGCGCTGCCGCGGGGCTTTGGGCTAACACAGCGGCTGTGGCGGATACCATCACCTGCTGCACGACGGCGGCGCAGCTTCGCGAGCTCATAAACTCAGCGCCTGCGGCGGTGGTGAAGATACGTGCGCTGTCGTTGCCGTCGATGTTTCCGCCCGCGCTGGCGGACGCAGCGGCCCAAGTACCCTATGCCGTGGTGTGCGCAGTTGCGCCGCCCGATGCGCTACGACCGCTGCCGGGGGGCGCGGCGATGGTGCCGCCACCGGTTTTAGGCGAAGCCCTGGTGTTCTCGCGCGGACGCCTGGTCGGCCGACTCGACGCCTCGGAAGTCTTTCCCGCCCTCACCCTGATCGGCTTGCTGCGGGCGGGACTTTCGCCCTGGGTCGGTCGCCCGGGCGCACCGCAGTGGGACGACGACGACTGCGATCCCTTCACCACCATCGGGGTGTCACCGGGCGCGACCTTCGATGATGTTCGTGCAGCCTGGCGCGAGCGGCTGGCCGAGTACCACCCGGATCGCTTCGCGACCGCGGGCGCCAAGATCAAGCAGCTGGCGCTGAGCGAGAGCCAGCGCCTCAACGCCGCCTTCCACGAGATCCGGCGCCGCGCGGGCCGATAATCATGGCTGGCCTGGTGCAGTTGCGCCGCGCCGACGGGCGGGTTTCGGCGCCGGCCACGCTTTCGACCATGGTGACCGAACCCGCGACCGGCACGCCGCTGGCGTACGTCGAGACCTACGGCTGCCAGATGAACGTCGCCGACACCGAGATGGTGCTGGGCCTGCTGGCCGGCGCAGGCTACGGCCGCACCCAGGATCCGGCTCTGGCCGACCTCATCCTGGTCAACACCTGCGCCATCCGCGAGAAGGCCGAGGAGCGCGTGTGGGCGCGCGCCAGAGAGCTCGGAGCGCACAAGGCGCGCCGGCCGGGTGTGGTCCTGGGCATCACCGGGTGCATGGCCGAGCATTTGAAGGAGAAGGTTCACGAGCAGGCTCCGTATGTGGATCTGGTGCTTGGTCCCGACGGCTACCGGCGCCTGCTCGATCACGTGGACCGCGCGCGGGCGACCGGAGAAAAGATCCGCGACACCACCCTCGACCGCGCCGAGACCTACGCCGGGCTCGATCCCGAGCGCGACATGACCGGTGGGGTGACCGGGCACATCACCATCCAGCGCGGCTGCGACAAGTTCTGCACCTTCTGCGTGGTGCCGTACACCCGCGGCCGTGAGCGCGGCGCAGCGCCCCGCGAGGTGTTGCGACAGGCGCGCGCCATGGCGGCGGCCGGCTACAAGGAAGTGCAACTGCTCGGGCAGACCGTGAACTCGTACCGCTGGGAGGACGTGACGTTTGCCGACCTGCTGCGCGCGGTGGCGGCCATCGACGGCCTCGAGAGGGTGCGCTTCACCTCGCCCTACCCGCTGGATTTCTCGGCCGACGTCATCGCCGCCATGGCGGCTTCGGACAAGATCTGCAAGCACGTACACCTGCCGCTGCAGACGGCGTCGGACAGCGTGCTTGCGCGCATGAAGCGCGGCTATGACTACCGGGGGTTCCGAGCTCTGGTCGCCGCCTTGCGCGCGGCCATGCCCGGCATCGCCATCACCACCGACATCCTGGTAGGTTTTTGTGGCGAGACCGACGATGAATTCGCCGAGATCTTGCTGGCCCTGGCGGAATTGCGCTTCGACCACGCATTCTTGTTCAGTTACTCGGAACGCGAGGGCACCCACGCGGCACGCAAGCTGCTGGACGACGTGCCGGGGCCGGTCAAACAAGCGCGCCTGGCGCAGGCGATAGCGGTGCAACGGCGGATCACGGCGGAGATCCTGGCCGAGCAGGTCGGCCGGCGCGAGCGCGTGCTGTGTGAAGGGCCGTCCAAGCGCAACCCGCGCGAGTTCCTTGCGCGCACCGAGACCCTACGATCCGTGATCGTCCCGGCGACGCCCGGTGTCGCGCCCGGGGCATTGTTCGATGTGATCATCGAACGCAGCACCGGTGCGACGCTGATCGGGCGCGCCGTCGCGGCATGACCGACGGGCCGATCGTCCGGATCAGCTTCGTGTGCGCGGGCAACATCTGCCGCTCGCCCACGGCCGAGGCGGTGATGCGTGCTCTGGTGCGCGGCGAGCGCCTCGCACATGCGGTGGGTATCGACAGCGCCGGCACCGGCGACTGGCACGTGGGCGAGCCGCGCGATCCGCGCAGCTCGGCAGTCGGGCTGCGGCGCGGCGCGCCGCTTGTCGGCGTCGCCCGGCAATTTCAACGCGCGGACTTCGCACGCTTCGACCACGTGCTGGCGATGGATCGCGCCAACCGCGCCGATCTGCTGCTCCTGGCGCCTGATGAGCTGGCGCGCGCGAAGATCCAGCTGTTGCGGGCGTTCGATGCCCAGTCGGCCGCCGATGCCGATGTGCCCGATCCGTACTACGGCGGTGCCGACGGGTTCGAGCGTGTCTTCGACATCTGCGCGGCGGCGTGCCAGGGCTTGCTCGCGCACCTGCGACGGACGCACGCGCTGTGACCGTGCCGGCCGGGGCGGATCTTGCGCCGGCGCGCGCCCGTCGGCGCGTGTTCGCGGCCTACACTGAGGTGTTCCCGCTGTGACCCGGGGCCGAGGCGCGCGCGCCGCTTTACCAGCTCTACTTCCTGATGGCGCATGTGAACCTGTTCGGTTCGACACCGGTGATTCAGCGGCGCAGGATCAGGTGGAAGACCGCATTCATCAGCGTGATCGCACCTGACGACAGCAGCAGCGCCTTCAGGTCCTCGATCTCGAAGGCGTGCAGCACCTTGTCGGTCAACCACAGGATGACTGTGTTGACCAGGAAGGGCAGCAACACGAAGGCCAGCCCCAAGGTCAGGATGGCGGGCAAGAACAGCACGGCGCCCAGCACCAGATGCAACACCCATCCCAGCGCCCAGCTCAACACACTAAACACGGCAGCCGTCACCAGCGCCGTGCCCGTGTTCTTGATGCGCACGCCCGGCATCACCTTGGCCAGCACAAGCACGGTACCCGTGAGCAACGCCAGATGCAGCAAAGTCGCCATGCGCGCAGGATAGCAGCCTGTGGCCTGCTGCGCCCGCCGGTGGCATACTGCGCCGCTTTCCCGAACGGGCTAGCGTCAGATGGACAACCTCGATCAGCTGGAACAGCAAAGCGTCTACATTCTTCGCGAAGCCTTCCGGCATTTCGAACGTCTGTGCATGCTGTGGTCGATAGGCAAGGACTCGACGGTCCTGCTGTGGCTAGCGCGCAAGGCCTTCTTCGGACACGTGCCGTTTCCCTTGGTGCACATCGACACCAACTTCAAGCTGCCCGAGATGATCGCTTACCGGGATCGCCTGGCGATGGAATACCGGCTGCAGATGATCGTGGGCCAAAACACCGAGGCGCTGGCCGCGAAGCAGACCTTCCCGGACAAGTTCGCCGCCAACCCAGCCATGAGCGTCGAGGAGCAACAGAGCCTGCGTGAGGGCTGCTGCATGCTGCTCAAGAAGGACGCTCTCAAGCACACGCTGTCGGGGCACTGGCCGCGGAAACGGCTCGACCTCGCCACCGGGCAGTACCAGATCGACCCCGACCGCGCCCCGTACCACGGCGTCATCGTGGGCGCTCGCGCCGACGAGGAGGGCAGCCGGTCGAAGGAGCGCTACTTCTCGCCGCGCGACGTGAACAGCGACTGGGACGTGGGCGATCAGCCGCCCGAGTTCTGGAACCAGTTCAAGACCGATTTCGCGCCCGGCACCCACGTGCGCATTCACCCGCTGCTTGACTGGACCGAAGTCCACATCTGGGAATACATCAAACGCGAGAACATCCCGACCGTGTCGCTGTACTACGACCAGGGCACCGGCAAACGCTACCGCAGCCTGGGCTGCGGTCCGTGCCAGACGCCCATCGATAGTGCGTCCAAGAATGTCGACGACATCATCGTCGAGCTCAAGAGCGGCAAGCTTCGAAACATCGCCGAGCGCTCGGGCCGCCTGCAGGACGGCAAGCACGGCCTCGAGGAGCTACGCCGCAAGGGGTACATGTGACGGCGACAGCGGCGCCTGCTGCGACTCGCGCGGACGACTCGAATGCAGTCTCGCGCCAGCAGATGAACATCGTCGTGGTTGGGCATGTCGATCACGGCAAGTCGACGGTGGTCGGACGGTTGCTCGCCGACACGGGCGCGCTGCCACAGGGCAAGCTTGAGGCGGTCCGCAAAGAATGCCTGCGCACCGGCAAGCCGTTCGAATACGCGTTCCTGCTGGATGCGCTGTCCGACGAGCAGGACCAGGGCATCACCATCGACACCGCCCGCTGCTTCTTCAAGACCGCTGCGCGCGACTACATCATCATCGATGCCCCTGGGCACATCGAGTTCCTGAAGAACATGATCTCGGGTGCCGCGCGCGCCGAAGCTGCCGTGCTGATCATCGATGCCAAGGAGGGCGTGCGCGAGAACTCACGTCGCCACGGCTACATCCTGGCCATGCTGGGCATCCGGCAGGTGATCGTGTGCGTGAACAAGATGGATCTGGTCGGCCACAGCGCCGAGCTATTTGCCGGGATCGAGCGCGAATACCGCGGTTTCTTGCAAGACATCGGCGCCGTCAGCCCGCGCCACTTCATCCCGGTCAGCGCGATCCACGGTGAGAACCTGACCGTCCGCGCGACCAGCATGCCCTGGTACGACGGGCCGACTCTGCTGGACACACTGGACGGCTTCGCCAAGGCGCCGCCGAAGGGCGACCAGCCGCTGCGCATGCCGGTGCAGCAGGTGTACAAGTTCACGGGCCAAGGTGACGATCGCCGGATCATCGCCGGGCGCATCGAATCAGGCCGGGCCAAGCTGGGCGACAGGATCGTATTCTCGCCGTCGAACAAGTCGACCACCATCAAGTCCATCGAAGGTTTCAACACCAGGCCGCGCACCGAAATCGACGCTGGCTGGTCGACCGGGTTCACGCTCGCCGAAGAGATCTACGTGACCCGCGGCGAGCTGATGAGTCACGCCACGCAGCCACCGTTGGTGTCGACGCGCTTCCGAGCCAACTTGATCTGGCTGTCGAAGAAACCCTTCGTACCCGGGCGCGACTACAAGCTCAAGCTGCATACCGTCGCGGTACCGGTGCGCATCCATGCCATTCACAAGATCGTCGACGCGTCCGAGGCCGGCTCGCAACTGCACAAGCAGGAGGTCGGCCGCCACGACGTCGCCGATCTGGTGCTGGAGACCCGCCAGCCGGTGGCGTTCGATCTGATAGGCGACTCCGATGCCACCGGGCGCTTCGTCATCGTCGACGGTTTCGATGTGGCCGGCGGCGGCATCATCGTGGCCGCCGAGGCCGACGAACAGGACGACTTCCGCGCCGAGGCCCGCCTGCGTGACTTCAACTGGGTGCGCGGTGGTGTCGACGCCACCCTGCGCGCGGAGCGCTACGGCCACCGCGCGGCCCTGATCATGTTCGTGGGCAAGGCCGGTACCGGCAAGCACCGCCACGCTCGGGCGCTGGAGAAAGCGCTGTTCATGCAGGGCCGGCACGCCTACATGCTCGATGGCACCAACGTGCTGCTCGGGGTCGACTTCGATCTGCACTTCCGTGATGCCACCCAGGTCGAACTGGTGCGCCGGTTCGCGGAAGTCGCGCACATCCTGCTCGACACCGGCCTCCTGGTGGTATCGACCACCAACGCCATCGGTCTGGCCGACTACGGCCAGGTGCAGGCGCTCATCCCGGATTACCCCAGCATCGTGGTCGACGTGGATCCAGCCGGCGCCAGCACCCTGGCAAGCGATCTGCGCATCACCGGCACCGAGCCAGAGGCCGAGGTCATCGCGCGCATCACCGCGCTATTGACCGCCCGCCAGATCACCAGCTCCGGCCCGTCGCGGTCGTCATAGACGGGCTTCCATGAAGCCCCAGCGGCCCGCGTCGCGCGCGTTCGAGTTCCGCGGTGGCGTGCGCCTGACCGGCACCAACCTGACATGCGACGCCGCCGGAGGCGCAGGCGACCTGGTGTTCTTGTCACACGCGCAAGCACTGGCCGATGGTCGCGTGCGGATGCGCCGGGCGGGGCGGCAGGAGATCCTGTGCACCGACACGACACTGGCGCTGCTCGGGCGTGTCGGCGCGACCCTGCGCAAGCACGCGCTGCCCACGCCGTTCGGACGGGCGTTCACGCTCGGCGATCTGCGTCTGGGGTTGTTTCCATCGGGCCACCTGCCGGGAGCTGCGTCGTTGCGCTGCGAGACCCAGGGCCGCCGGGTGGTGTATGCGGGCACCATCAGGCGCGGCGATCCCGCGTTCGGCGCGGTCACCGGCGAGGCCCAGCCGGCGGAGGCTATGTGCCTTGACGCGACCTTCGGCCACCCTCGCTTCGACTTCCCGGCGCCGGCCGAGGCGCTGGCGGCGGTCGTGGATTTCGCGCGTGGTGCGTTGGCAGCCGGCCGAGCGCCGGTGCTGTTGGCCACGCCATACGGTGGTGGCATGGACGTGGCGGCGGCGCTCGCGGCTGCCGGCATCACGGTACGCGGCCATCGCTCGATGGTGGCCGCGGCTGCGGCGTTTCGCGCTGCCGGTACACCGGCGGTCGCGATCGCGCGTTTCGGCGGCAAGCTCGCGCCCGGAGAGGCATTGCTGTGGCCGCCGCAGGCGCGCGCGCAACCCATGCTGGGCACCCTGCCCGCAACCAGCTTCGCGTTGGTGTCGGGTCTGGCCGCGGACCCAGACGTCGTCGCCGCCACGCGCGTCGACACCGCCATCGCCTTCGCCAACCAGGCCGGCTTCGCGGATCTGTGCGCCTATGTCGAGGCCACTTTTGCGCGCGAGGTAGCCCTGGTGGGCACCCACGCAGGTCCGCTCGCGCAGACCTTGCGCGCTCGCGGCCTCGACGCTTATGTCCTCGGCCCGCCCGCTCAGATGGGGCTTTTTCCCGGGTGAACCACAACTACCCACGGAAACGCGATCCTGACGACGGGTTCGTCAGGTAATGTTGCCGCCCCCAATGCAGCAAGTGAGCAACACCATCGGCGCCGACGCGGTCCGGCCCAAGTTCGCGGAAGATTCAGGTTTTCACCGCGAGATCAAGCGTCGGGTCCATGAATACTTCGAGCGCACCGGTCTGTCCCAGCGTGATAGCCCGCGCATGTACTTGAAGTCAGCCATCCTGCTGTTGTGGTTCGCGGCCTCGTACGCACTGCTGGTGTTCGCGGCGGCCACCTGGTGGCAGGCCACTCTGCTGGCTTTGTCGCTAGCGTTCGCAACCGCCGGGATTGCCTTCTGCATCCAGCACGACGCCAACCACGACGCCTATTCGCGGCACGGTGCCATCAACCGCGTGATGGGCATGACTCTTGATGTCCTCGGTGCCAGCTCCTACGTCTGGCAATGGAAGCACAACGTCTTCCATCACACCTATACCAACCTGAGCGGCGCCGACAGTGACCTCGACGTGGGCCCATTCGCCCGCCTGGCGCCGGCGCAGCCCCGCTATCCCATTCACCGCTTCCAGCAGTTCTTCATGTGGGCGCTGTACGGGCTGTTCGTGCTCCACTGGCACCTGTACGAGGATCCGAAGCAGGTGGCCGCGGCTCAGATCTCGGGCAACCGCTTTCCTCGGCCCCGGGGTTGGCGGCTGGTCGAGTTCATCGGCGGCAAGGCCCTGTTCGCCAGCTGGGTGTTCGTGGTGCCGATGCTGTTTCATTCGTGGTGGGTGGTGCTGCTGTACTACGCCGCGATCTCCGTGGTGCTCAGCCTCGTCCTGACCGTGATTTTCCAGCTCGCCCACTGCGTCGAGGAGGCGTCGTTTCCGCCGCTGCCGTCCCCAACCGGGGCATCGCTCGGCCCCTGGGCGGTTCATCAGGTCGAGAACACGGTCAATTTCGCCCGTGGCAACCGTCTGCTCACCTGGTACGTCGGCGGGTTGAACTTCCAGATCGAGCATCACCTGTTCCCCAAGATCTGCCACGTCCACTACCCACGCCTGTCCGTCATCGTGCAGACCGCGTGCGCCGACTTCGGGCTTCGCTACTCTGCTCACGAGGGGCTCTACGGGGCGATGCGCTCGCACTGGAACTGGTTGCGCCGCATGGGCCGCCCCATCATCATTCCCGCGCCCAGCTCGCTCGCGACGCAGTAGTCTTCGATCCCGACCAGCGGTAAAGGACGGCGGCGGGTGGAATAGCGCCTTGATCCACGATACAACTAGCCGGATGCGCGGTGCGACGCGACGCGCGGGCCTCGAACCAGAACCTCAAGACCCAAGGATCTGAAAGCCGTGCTCAACCTCGGGATGGGTGAAATCATAGCCATCTTGGTGCTGGCCCTGATTTTTCTGGGCCCCAAGAAGCTGCCCGAGCTGGCTTCAGGCCTGGGCAAGATGATCCGCGAGGTCCGCAAGGCGACCGCCGACATCAAGAACGAGATCCAGCTAGACGAATTCATCCGCAAGCCGCTCGAAGAGCTGCGCGAGGCCACCATGCTGGCGCCCGAGGAGCTCAAGCGGCGCGATGAGGATCGCAAGCAGCGCGCGATCTGGGACAAGGAAGAGAAGGAGCGCATGGAGCGCGAGGTCAAGGAGGCCGCAACGAATCCGACGGCCGCCCACGCCGCCGGCACCGGCGAGTTAGGTAGCGACACGGACAGCGAATTTCATGATAACCACGACGGCGCCGACGGCGAAGAGATCCCGCCTAGCCCCGACCCCGACGTGACGCCATCGCCGATGGTCCTTTCGGCGACGTCAGCGACGGCGCTCAATTCGGATCGGACGATTGCCATGGAAAGGCCACCGGCCTTCGACCCGATGCTGCCGCCCCCGTCAGGCACGCTGATGGCAGCGGTGCCGGCGCCGATTGTCGACCGACCCTCGGGCGCGGTGCCACCGCCGATTCCCGCCGCCGCCGCGGATCGCCCATCGGGGCCGGTGCGGATTGCTGGCACGGTGCCACGGCCGGCCGCGCCGAACGCAACCATCTTCGGCATGCCTGCGGCGCTGATTCCAGGCTCGGTCGCCGCTGGTGCTTCAGGATCGACCACGGCGCCGCCTCCCCTGCCGGGCGGAGTCAAATTGCCGCCGTCCGTAACGCGTCCCGGGCCGCCGCCGCCCACACCGGTCAAAAAAGCTTGAGTTCGAGCGACGACGAGAAGAAGCAGATCGAAGGGGTGTCCGACGGAGCGCCCCGCGACAGCACGCAAGGCGACAGCACGCCGAGCGACAGCGTCGAGGACGGCGACGATGCTCTCGATGCCAAGCGCATGTCGCTGCTCGAGCACCTGTCGGAGCTGCGCACGCGGCTGCGCAACGCTGGCATCGCGTTCGTGGTGGCGCTGATCGGTTCGCTGATCTTCGCCAAGGATTTCTTCGTCCTCCTGACCCGCCCGATCCAGAAGGCGATGGTCGAGCTGTGCCTGGACCCGAACAAGGTCGGGTTCGTCTACACGTCACCGACGGAACCGTTCTGGTGCTACTTCAAGCTCGCCATCATCATGAGCATCCTGGTGGCCAGCCCCTTCATCTTTTGGGAGCTGTGGAAGTTCATCGCGCCCGGGCTTTACCGCAAGGAAAAGAAGCTGGCCGGCGGCGTGACCGCGGCGACCGCCCTGTGCTTCGTCGGCGGCGCGCTGTTCGGTTACTTCGCGCTGACCCAGACCGCGTCGTACTACCTGATCGCGATGCCGATGCCCGACGAGCAGATGAAAGAGTGCGAGCAGCAGCACGAGGCCGCGGCCAAGGCGCGAGCGGAACGCATCAAGGCCCGCGCAGCCCGCAAGGACACCGCCGGCGTCGCAGTGGCGGCCGAGGTCACCAAACCCGATCCCACCAAACCCGATCCCGCCAAACCCGATCCTGGGACAGCCATGGGCGAGGTCGACGAGGACCAGAAGATTCGCCTCAGGATCGATCCCATGCAGAGCATGGAGGCGGTGTCGAACTTCCAGATCATGATGCTCGCCGGTTGCGGCGTTGCGTTCGAGTTGCCGGTGGTGCTGTCGCTGCTGGGCCTGCTGGGCCTGATCTCGGCCGGCGGCCTGTGGCGCTTCAACAAATACGCGCTGGTGCTGTCGGCCGTGGTCGGCGGCGTGCTGACGCCGAGCCCCGACGTCATCTCGCAGCTGTTGCTGGCCGGCCCGCTGTACGCGCTTTACAACATCTCGATCGTGATCGTCTGGTTCGTCGAGCGCGCCCGGCGCAAGAAGATGGAAGCTCTCGAAGACGCCCCCGTCTGACCAAGCCGCCCCCCCAAGGCCAGCCACGCCGCGGCAGTTTCGGTCGATCTGTCCGACCCGAAGGTGCTAAGTATTCGGGTTCATATTGGAGAGATGGCCGAGTGGCCGAAGGCGCCTGATTCGAAAGACGACGACCATGAATGATTCCGGTCGCTTGTCGTTTCAGATGGTTTCACTATCTCCGTCGAGGGCGCGTGGCGGTTTCGATCCGTAGGGCACAAGAAGGGCACAACGAAAAAGGCTCCCCGAACCCGTTCTGCGATCACGCCGGCGAGCCGGGATCAGCGGCGCTAAACTAAGGGCTTCCAAGGACGGCGAGCGAGTACGAGGAGACATCCGCACATGGCGACAGAACGGTTGACCGATTTCCTTCGGCGTCACCAGCGAGACAACACCTCGAAGTCGATGGACCTCGGGAAGACGAAGGCGGAGTGGCTCGCTGCCATCAACGACCTGCTCGATCAGATCTCGACCTGGCTCAAGCCCGCGGCTGACGAGGGTTTGCTGAAGCTCGCTCGCGGCGAGATCGTCGTCCGCGAGGAAGCACTGGGCGTGTACCAGGCTCCGGTGCTGCAGATCCAGTCGGGAGTCCGCGTCGTGTCCGTCGAGCCCATCGCGCGCGTGGTCTTCGGAGGCACCGGTCGAATCGACATGGGCCACGGCCCGAAGTCGCGGGTCCTGATCCGCACGCGACAGAACAAATGGATGCTCTCCACGCCGGACCCGAAGGACAAAGGGCGAGAGTTGACCGAGGAGACGCTGTCCGAGGCTCTCCAGTTCTTGCTGTCCTGAGATCATGGCGACCGCGCCGCGCGACATCTGGCTCTACTACAACCGGAGCCTGGAAGTTCTTGCCCTTGTGGAGTCCGCACTTCGGGATCCCGACATCGCGGCGGCGGTGTCATCCGACAGCCCGTTCTACAAGATGACGCCGCAACAACTGCCAGATGTTCTCAAGCAGATGGCGACGGAACTGGCGCTCGAGGTGTCGCTCGCCCTGGTCGCGAGCTTCGAGGCGATCCTGCGCATCGACTTCGATCGGCAGGTTCGCGCTCCCGCGACCGGGTCCAAGAGTGTTGCAGCCGCCAACTTCCAGAAGCTCTGGCGAACCCACGGCGTCCGGACCCGACTCGAGGATCTGCTGGACGCATGGAGGGCGGCCCACCCGGGCGCCACGAAGGTAGTCGGCGACTTCAAGGGCGTGCTCAAGTGGCGGCACTGGCTGGCACACGGACGGTATTGGCCACAGAAGGGATTCGCGGGTTTCGATCCCTACACCGTGGAGAAACGCGCGAAGGCCCTGCAGAAGGCTCTGCCCAGCCTGCCGCCGCTGGTGGATTGGTAGGCATGCGAGCCCCACCCCTCGCCGGCTCGATCTCGCCGGACGGCTCGGCTCTGTCGTACGCGAACCGCCGGGGCGACGTCTACTATCTGCACGCCGGCAAGACGAAAACCGGCAAAGCCCGGTACTTCGTCGCCAAGACGGTGGGCGGGGGGGCGCTCGCCGCGATGCCGCGCGGATTCCAGTTTACCGAAAGCGTCAACGCGGTCGTTTCGGTCGCCCGATTCGATCCCCACGCTCGCGCCGTGCCTGCCCAGGATCTCGATCTCGTCCGGGCCGATTTGGCTCGCCATCCACATCTGCGCTTCCATCGAGCCGATGCGGTCAAGGGCGAGATCGTCGTCTTCGAGCCCATCGGTGCTTTCACAGTGGACGGGATTGCCGCGATTGCAGCTGCGCACCGCATGGATCCGGAGTGGGTCCAGCGGCGGATGGCCGGTCTCCGCGCCCGTACCCAGTACGCGCCCGTGATGAAGTTCGCTCCTGCAGGGGCGGACGGCTACTGCGCCAAGAGGATGACCTACCGGGGCTCGGGCGGCTGGTCCTGGCCGCTGGCTCATGGACCTCTCGAGGACCTTCTCGACCAGCATCTCCGGCATATCGGCACCGAGACGTTCTTCGATCTCATGTGACGGGACGAGTGAGGGGGCGATGGCGCGCAGGACGAGACCAACCAACGGGAGGCAGGCGCCGCGCGAGGAACTCTCCGCAGCCTGGCTCGATGAACTCATCGAGGAAGCGACGGTCGACGCCCATGACGAGTCGGAGCAGGTTAGCGGCTTCTACACGATGCTCGAGGATCGATGCCTACCGCCGATGGGCCCGCCATGGGGGATGATTCGAGAAACCAGGCGGTCGCGTGCGAGAGCGGCGGTAGCGGGTTGGGGCTAGAGTTGGGCTAGAGTCAACGGAGAGGACGCTTGGGGAAGCCTGGCCGGAATGCACCCTGCCCGTGCGGCAGCGGGCTCAAGTACAAGCGTTGCTGCCTACCGAAGGCGGAGGCGGCGAGGCGCTTCACCCAAGCTGATCGCCGCTCGGCCCTCGACAAGCTCGAGCGATTCAGCGAAGAGGTGCTCGAAGGCGAAGACGACGCGGCCTTCGACGAGTTCTGGGGTGAGGGCGTGCAGAAGGACGTGGACCTCGACGAGCACTGGGAGCAGCTCAGTACCGGCGTGTTCGACGGGTGGTTCTGGTTCGATCGACCGCTCGCGGACGGCCGGCTGGTGGTCGAGCGGCTCCTGGCGGAGGATCCGTCGCTGACGACGGGAGAGCGCGAGTACCTGACACTCGCCCGCGCGAGCTGCACGCGCCTCTGGCAGGTTGACGACGTCAGGCCCGGTCTGTCGCTCACGCTGCGCGACGTGCTCGACGGCTCGGTCGTCTCGGTTCACGAGCGGCTCGGCTCCCGCCAGATCGCCCGCGCCGACATGTTGGCGGCGCGCATCATCGCGTGCGGCGCCTCGGGGCAGCCGGAGATGGAGGCGGGCGTCCTCCCGATACCGTTCCTGATCCGACAGGCCGTCGTTCCCCAGCTCGAATCGCACCGCGAGACGTTCCGACGCGAGAACCCGCGCGCCCCTGCCGATCGCTTCTGGAAGGAGATGCCGCCCTTCTTCCACTCGGCGTGGTTCCGGACGCTCGTCGACCCGCCGATCCCGCACCTCCGGAACCAGGACGGCGACGACATCCTCTTCACCCGCGTCCACTTCGACGTTCGGGACGCGGCGCGCCTCGGCCCGGCGCTCGAGGCCGCACCACCGCTCGAGCGCGACGGCCAGAAGGCCGTCTGGCGCTGGACGGGGCCGAACGCGTCCGGCGAGCCCGTGGTCCTCGGCCACCTGAAGCTCCGGGGGGCGACCCTCACGCTGGAAGCCAACTCCGCGAAGCGTGGGGAGCGCGGGCGGGCGCTCGTAGAGGATCTCGCAGGCGACGCGGCGGTACACCGGGCGACTTCGCACGAGGATCCCACCCTGTCACTCAAGGAGGAACTGCGAGGAGGGCCGAAGGAAGAGCCGGTGGACCAGAGCGACGCGATTCCACCCGAGATCCGCGAGGAGCTGACGCTGGATCATTACGCGCGCCACTACCGGAAGTGGCTCGACGAGAAGATCCCCGCCCTCGACGAGCACACGCCGCGTGAGGCAGCCAAGGATCCCGCGCTCAAGAGCCGCGTCGCGGGGCTCATTCGCGACCTCGAAGGCTTCTACCAAACGTCCCTCAAGCGGAACGAGCCGGCGTTCGATCCCTCGTGGATGTGGGCGGACCTCGGGCTCGAAGAGGCCGCGCCCGCGCGGCCGCCGCCGCTCGCGCACGAGCGGTGGGCGCAGGCGGCGCCTAGCTGGGACGAGCTGTGCGAAAGGCTCGCCGCTGCCGCACGCGCGGCGCCCAGCTTCGACGACAGCTCGAGCCTGGTCGATCGCGGTGACCTGGATGCGGATCTGGAGGTCCGGCGGTTCCTCCGGGCCGAGATCGAGCGCGAGAAGGCCGCGCCCGCCGCTTTCGCGGCGACGTCCGAGGCAGTGCTCGCGGCTCGCCTGTTCTGCGCGGTCAACTTCGAGCTGCATCGCCGGAAGACTTTCTGGATGGACCCAACGCTCGCCTACATGCTCGTGCACACGGACCTCGACGTGGTCGGAGACGATCTGCGCCTGCCGTTCGCCTGCTTCGCGATCGTGTTCACCGACAGGCACGCCCTCTCCCTGGCCGAGCGCCACCTGGCCGGGGCCGCCGACTGTCCGCTCGCCGGGCAGATCCTGCGCGTTCTCACGATCTACGTCAGTGGGGAGCCGCACGGCGACGGTCGTGTGCTCCACCTGCGGGTCGCCGCGGACGCCCTGGGAGCGGATCCGCCCTACCTCCTCGAGCACGATCTGCCCATCACCGACGGCCGGCCGATCGAGCTCGGCACACCGGCGGCGTCACCGGCGGCGAACGGGAACCGGAACGGCCGAGAGGTGGCGGTCGGAACGCGTTCCCGGCCCCTGCCGGCGCTTCTCCATCTTGCGCTCAGCGCCATCCTCTACGCCACGAGCGCAGGGGTGGAGCCCCAGGTCCGGCGGCCCTCCACCGACCGTACGAAGGTGCTTCGCGCACCCGGCGCTCCGCCGCCGGTCTTCAGCTCCGACGAGGTGTTCTTTCTTCCGGGAACGATAAGCATCTCCGAGGTCAGGCGCATGCAGGAGCTGGAGCGCGTCCCAAGCGGGCGCCAGCTCCTCCACCGGTTCATGGTGCGCGGCCACTGGCGGCGCCCGGCGCGGTCGTGGAAGGACCGGCGCAACAGGTGGATCAAGCCCCACTGGAAGGGGCCCGATGTCGCCGCCATCATCGAGCGGACCTATCGCCTTGAACCTTGAGATCACCAGCACCGGCGGCTGCGACGCCGCGATGATGGACCGGTGGAATGCGGGGAACGGGCAGCCAGAACAAGCGGAGGAAGCGACCTGCGCTCCCGCCGGTACTCCGAGAAATGTAGGCCGCCGAACCCGACCGCGCCCCGGGTCGATGCGCATCCGCTCGCCGAACCGTCGTGCATGATGGTCGCGGAAGAGCGGTGCTCAAGCGCGAGCAGGGCGGCGGCCGGAGGCCATGTTTCCGAGTGCGCCTGATTCAGTGCCACGATCTGCTGCCATTCATCGGACTCCGGTAGTGAACGCTCCGGGCCCAACTGCGCGGAACCCTTGACTGCACCGAGCGGCCCAGGCAGATCAGTAACGCTCCAACCGGACACGAAACTCGTCGGGAGGGCACAACGGAGGCCCAACTACCCAGAAGCATTCTTTGTAAGTATTCGAAAGCATTATTGGAGAGATGGCCGAGTGGCCGAAGGCGCCTGATTCGAAATCAGGTTCGGGTTAACGCCCGACGTGGGTTCGACTCCCACTCTCTCCTCAGGAAAAGAAACTGGAGAGGTGCCCGAGTGGTCGAAGGGGCACGATTGGAAATCGTGTGTACCGTGAGGTACCGAGGGTTCGAATCCCTCTCTCTCCTCAATCGTCTCCCCCGACGCTGGCGTTCGAGGGGCAGGTGTGCCAGAAGTAGCGCTGGTCCCGGGCGACGGAAAGAAGGCGAACCCCGCCAGGCCCGGAAGGGAGCAACGGTAACCATCCGACCGGGTGTTCGGGACCTTTTCTTTCTCTCGACCCCGCACGCCATGCCCGTCGTTGCGTACATGATCCGAGACATGCTGTTCTCGTCGAAGCTGCGCGAGGCCGCGAAACAGGTCGGTGTCACGACCGTGAGCGCACCGGATCCGGCGGCCCTGGTGAAGGCGGCGCAAGCCGCACAGCTGGTGCTGCTCGATCTGCGGCTGGACCGGGCGATCGAGGCACTGGACGCACTTCGCGCCGACCAGGTGGCCGCCCGTGTCCCGCGCATCGGTTTCGTGGATCACGAACGCATCGAGGTCATGGACTTGGCGCGCGCGCATGGCTGCGCCGAGGTGCTCACCAAGGGCCAGTTCGCCGGCCGGCTGCCGGGGTTGTTCGAGGCGCTCGGCCGATCAGACCAGCTGGCAGCCGAGGGCAAATAGGCGCCTCCAAGGCGGCCGCAGTCAGGCCATCAGACGCGTTTCGGGAGCCGACCGAGAGCCACCCATGACCAAGGCGGCGAAGCGACCCATCAAGCACCTGCGCTGGTACATCGCGGGACTGCTGTGCCTGTCGTCCGAGATCAACTACCTGGATCGGCAGACGCTGTCGGTCCTGGCCGACACCATCCAGAAGGACCTCGGCCTATCGACGGTGGATTACTCGCACATCACGGCGGCGTTCTTGTGGAGCTACACGGTCATGTACGCGGTGTCGGGACGGCTGATCGATTTCCTGGGGGTGCGGCGTGGCTTTCTCATCTTCGTGTCGGGCTGGTCGATCGCCAACATGCTGCATGGCTTTGCGTCGACCGTCGGGCAGTTCCGGTTCTTCCGAGCCCTGCTGGGCGCCGCCGAGCCAGGCAACTTCCCTGGCGGCGTCAAGGCGGTGGCCGAGTGGTTCCCGGTGCGCGAACGCGCGCTCGCCATCGGCATCTTCAATGCGGGCACCGCCATCGGCTCGACGCTGGCGACGCCGCTCGTGACCATCATCGCGCTGACCCTGGGCTGGCGCTGGGCCTTCGTCATGACCGGCAGCCTGGGCGCATTCTGGGTGGTGGCCTGGGCGCTGATCTATCGAACGCCCGAAACCCACCCGCGCCTGTCCGAGGAAGAGCGACTTCTCATTCTGGGTGAGCCCAGCGCCCTGCCCACCATGCCCGCTGCAGTTCCGTTGCGGCGGCTGCTGTCGATGCGCGAGACCTGGGGCTGTGTGCTGGCGCGCGTGCTGACCGATCCGATCTCGTACTTCCTGTTGTTCTGGACCCCAAAATATCTGCAGCAGGAGCGCGGCTTCGATCTCGCGACGCTGGGCAAGTACGGCTGGATCCCGTTCGTCGGCGCCGCGCTCGGAAATCTTTTCGGCGGCCTCATGCCGCGCTGGCTGTGCGGCCGTGGGCTCACGCTCGATCGCTCGCGCAAGAGCGCCATGTTTGCCGTGTCCTGTCTAGTGCCGATGCTGTGCTACCTGGTCACGCGCGTACAAAGTCCGGGGCTGGCAGTCGCGGCCCTCACGGCCATCATGTGGTGCCATGGCGCCTGGGCCAACATCACCCTGCCCGCCGAGGTGTTCCCCACGCACGTCCTCGGCACCATCACCGGCGTCGCGGGATCTTTGGGAGCCTTGACCAGCGCGCTGACCCAGCCGCGGATCGGGCAGGTGGTACAGAGCGTGGGCTTCGCCCCGTTGTTCTCGATCGGCGCCTTCGCCTACCTGGGTGCGTTCGTGGTGGTCGCGGTGCTGCTGCATGACCTCGGCCGCATCCGCGCCGTGTGAGCTGAAGACTCTCGCCGCAACCCGCCCACGCCACTGGCCGGATGGTATGATGCCTGCTACACACGGTTTAGCGGTTACCACCCTCACCGATGTCCCGGATGGTCAAATGCATCAAACTCGGGCAAGAGTTGCCCGCCATCGTCTACAAGCCGTTCAACAATGACCTCGGGCAACGGATCTATGACGGCGTCTCTCAGCAGGCGTGGGTGATGTGGATCGAGCACTCGAAGCGCATCGTCAACGAGTACCGAGTCGATCTGACCTCAGCGATGGGCCAGAAGCTCCTGCTCGATCAAGCCGAGGAATTCTTCTTCGGCCAGGGCGGCGCCGCCCCACCCGAGTACGTGCCTCCCACCGGATGAATCGCCGTATCAGCGCCACGCAACATGCCTGACGATCGCAACAGCAAGATGACTGGCGCCGTCCCTGGCGGTGCCGCACGCTCGGGCACCACCGGCGTCGGCGCCGCACCGGCGCGTCCCGGGAACAGCGTCGGACAGAACCCGCTGCGCTTGAGCGGCACCACCGGCGTTGGCTCGACGCCCACCCGCCCGGGCGGCAACGTCGGGTCAACCGCCCTGCGCTCGGGTACCACCGGGGTCGGGGCCGCGCCCGCGCGCGATCCGCGCGCCTCGATGGTGGTGCCGGTGCGCTACAAGTACCCCAGCTTCCTCGACTTCGTCGAAACCCAGTCGAGCAACATCAGCCGATCGGGCATGTTCGTCAGCTGCCCGGATCCACTGCCCACCGGTACGATCGTGGACTTCGAGTTCGGGCTGGCCGATGGCTTCGCCATCTTGCGCGGCAAGGCCGAGGTCATCCGGCTCTCCATGCAGCCGCCCACCGGCATGGGCATCCGCTTCCAGTCGCTCGACGACTCCAGCCGCAAGCTCATCGAGCGCATCGTCGAGGTCAACACCCGTGAGGGCAAGAAGCCGACGGTGTCGATGGACTTCGCGGTGGATCCGGCCGAACTGCGCGGGCTAGCCGGCGCGACCCCGATCTCGGGCGGCGTGCAGTTCAACGACCGCGACCTCGTGATCCAGGTGTCGACCGCGACTGTCGGCTTCTTCATTTACAACCCGCTGCTCAACATCCGCCTGGGCGGCTTCGTGGTGCCGGCGCCGGTGGACGTCCCGCTGGGAACCATTTTTAGTGTGACCATCACGGACTTTTCCGCTCAGGTGCTTTTCTCGGGAAAGGGTAAGGTGGTGGCCAAGCACGAGATGCGACTCGGAATCAGACTGGCCGCCGACGACAAGGCCGCACTTAACCGGCTACAGACCGAGATCGCCAAACTGTCCCCGACGAAATAGATGACCACCACCAAGACCACCGCCAAGCCCCCTGCCAAGACCGCCAAGCCCGACGCCAAGGCGCCGTCCACTCCACCCAGTGCGAAGGCCGCGAAGGCCGTACTGGACGAGAGCCCCGACGGGGCCAGGGCACGGCTTGCTGGTACCGGTCGCAACGATCCGTGCCCGTGCGGCTCTGACAAGAAGTACAAGAAGTGCCACCTGGCCGGCGACGAGACTGCGGCCACGCCACCGCCGGTCGCGCCCGATGCGAGGGCGCACATAAACGAGGGCTGGCGTTTGTTCGAGCAGCGCCGGCCAGGAGCGGCCGAGAAGGAGTTCCGGACCGCCCTCGCCATCGAGGATGACAACATCGACGCCCGGGTCGGCGTCGGCATGGCCAAGCTGTCGGCCGGCGACACCGACGGGGCGCGTGTGTCGCTTGCCGACGTGGCCGAGCGCGGCGAGCAGGAAGCTGCAAAGCTGCGCAAGGAAAAGGTGAAGGACGCCTTCACCCGCAAGGAAACTCAGGCGTACATCCGCGCCTGCCATGCGCTCGGCTGTCTGGCCTACGATCAAGAACGCTTCGAGGATGGCGTGCGCGATCTCGAACGCGTCTACGCCATCGATGAGGGTACCGTCGGCACCGAGGCCCGCCTGGTGGCTGGCAAGACACTGATAAAGCTCGGCCGCGCCGCCGACTCCATCGCGGTCCTGGATGTCGCAGCGAAATCGGAAGGTTCGGCGGGCCGCGCCCAGGTCGGTCTGGCGTTGGCGCACTTCACCGCAGGTGATCAGAAGGCCGCCGCCAGGGCTTTCGACGCAGCGCTGGCGACCAACGGGCACTACGGTAAGGCGCTGCTCGGGCTGTCCCGCCGGACAGTCGACAACCTCGCGGGCGCCGCCCCCGGTAGTCGCGAGGAAGCGCTGGTCTATGCGCAAACCTACGGTGACGTGTGGGACGACAAGGCCAAGGCCTGGCTCGGAGAGTATCTTGCCGTGCCGCGAACGGGTGCGGGCGCCTCTGGTGACGATCCGCGCCCGGCCCAGGCCGGACCGGCCGAATGAGCCAACCCGGCGCCGGTCGCGGCCTCCACCCTGAAATCGCCTTCCGAACTCAAGCGACCCACCGGCTCGCATCCTGGCGCCACACAGGAATGTTGTAATCTTGCGGCCCGTGCCACCCGTTCGCCCGCAAGATCGCCGAACCTCCCGGCGCAATCCCGTTCAGGTGCGCCTCGCGATGGCTGACACGCGCGGTAGTTTCACCGGCCGTACGGTCGACGTGAGCCGCGGCGGCCTGTTCGCCGCCACCACCGAGACCCGGCCGGTGGGAGCGTTGTTGCGCGTGCGCGTGATCGGACCCAAGGGCGAAACCATCTTCGCGGTCGGCGTGGTGGTCCGCTGCTTCTCCGATGTCGAGGGCAAGTCCGACGGCGCCCCTTCGCCCGGCCTGGCCATCGCCCTGACGTCGACCAGTGAAACCTGGGATCGGTTCTGGGAGGACATCCAGGCTACCGAAGACGACGACGATCTCGACGACGATCTCGACGAGCCCTAGCCCATGGCAGGGTCGCGGTTCCCGGTGTCGGGCGAGAAAGCCGCGGCTTTGCAGGCGCGGCTAATCGCGCTCGGTATCCGCGAGCAGGATCTCGATGAGAGCTTCGTGCACTCGGGCGGCAAGGGCGGCCAGAACGTGAACAAGGTGGCCACCTGTGTGGTCCTGGTACACCGCCCGTCGGGCACGGCGGTCAAGTGCCAGCAGGAACGGTCGCAGGGCATGAACCGGTTCCATGCGCGCCGCTGGCTGGCGGACAAGATCGAGACCGCACTAAAAGGTGCGCTGTCCGCGCGCGAGCAGGAGATCGAACGGGTGCGCCGGCAGAAGCGCCGCCGATCGCGCCGTGCCAAGCGAAGAATGCTGGCCGACAAGCACGCGCGCGGCGCCCAGAAAGCCCTGCGCGGCCCGATCGGTAGCGACGAGTGAAAGATCCCCTGGCCGCGGGCGCCGACGCCGACGCCGACGCCGACGCCGAGCTGACGGAGGCGATGGTGGCCGATCCGTATGCGCCGGTCGCCCCCATCTACGATGCCTGGCAGGATCGCGAGGGCGCTTTCTTTCGTCTCGTGCTGCCCAAACTCACCGACACGCTTGCCCGTCACGCAGTGGCGCTGTCATCGTTCCTCGACGTCGGTTGTGGCACCGGCAGCCTGCTGCACGCCCTGCGCGCGCGCCACCCGCACGCGCGACTGTGCGGCGTCGATGGCAGTGCCGCCATGCTGGCACGCGCGCGCGACAAGCCCGGAGCCGCCGGCATCCGCTGGGTGCATGCTCGTCTGGGTGACGCTGGATCGGCCGGGCAGTCTGCGGCGGCGATCCCCGGCCCGCCCTACGCCGCCGCCGGCGCGTTCTTCGGGGTGGCAAACCACATCCTCGATTCTGGCGGGCTGCGCGCTGCCTTTGCGGCTGTGGCGGCCGCTCTTTGCCCGCGCGGGCTGTTTGTTTTCGACGTGAGCAACGAGCACGGCTACCAGGCGTGGTGGACCGGCCGTCGACGCCGTGTCGGCTGGGGCTGGGATCTGACCATTGACCTCGGCTACGATCCGAACACGCGCCTCGCCGCCGCGGATGCCACCGTGGCCTGGCGTCTCACTGGCCGTACCAACCAGGTAGCGCGCATCCGCGAGCGCTACCACGCACCCGACGACGTGCGCGCGGCGCTGGCCGAAGTCGGCTTTGCCCTGGAATGTGAGGAACCGTGGTCGACCCGGCCGGGAGAGATCGCCGGCAAGACCTGGTACGCGGCCCGACTGGCAGTTGGCTAGCTATAGTGCTAGAGCGGGTGCGCAAGCCGGATCCCCGCGTGGACCGGGTGGCCGGCGACGCTCGGCGGATTGAATTTGCGCAGTTCCAGCCGAAAGCGCGCGCTCGGGAACCGTTCCGCCAGCACATCCAGCATGCGTCGGCCGAGCGATTCCAGCAGCCGGTGCGGCTCGCCGGTGCCGACCGCGACGACGATCTCGGCGGCCACGCTGTAGTCGATGGTGTCCGCCAGCCGATCGGAGCGCTGGGCCACATCGAGGACGGCGTCGATCTCGAGGTCGACCTCGAACTTGCGCGTGCGCTTGCGTTCGACCGCCGTGGCACCGTGGCGCCCCTCGAAACCAATCTGAGCGAGGACGATGGTGGCCATGGGATGCGCGTTCGGCCGCGCTAGGTCGGCGAATCGCTCTCGGCCGCTTCGGCCTCGGCTTCCTTCTTCATCTTGCGCTTGATGATCTCGCGCTTGACTGGGCCCACATTGTCGATGAGCAGCCGCGCGTTCAAGTGATCGGTCTCGTGCTGAAGCGCCCGCGCGAACAGCTCGGATCCGGTCAGCGTGAACGGCTTGCCATCGACATCGACGGCGCGCACATCGGCACGCATGGCCCGCTTGACGGGTACGAAGATGCCGGGGAAAGACAAACAGCCCTCGTCGCCGGTCTGCGATTCCTCCGACAGGGTCACGATTTCTGGGTTCGCCACCACCAGCACCGGATCCGTCGGCAGCCCGCCCGCGACCTCGGGATCGACGATGAACATCCGCAGCGGTACGCCGACCTGGATCGCGGCGAGACCGGCCCCGTTGGCCGCGTACATGGTGTCGGTCATGTCGGCCACCAGCTTCTTGAGCGCCTCGCCGAAAGCGGTCACCGCTTTCGACTTCTCGCGCAGCCGTGGGTCCGGGAACCGTAGAATCGGAAGGATGGCCATGGCGACGCACTAAGATGGCATCGACCGGCACCGTGGGCTAGTTTGAAATGCGTCATGCAACGCCTCACCCGACTCGGAGCCAAGGAAGCGATCGTGCTGCTGGTTATCGGCGTGGCCGAGGGCGGCTGCGTGCCAGGAGTCGAGCAGGGGTTCGGTGGCAGCGGCGGCGGCGATCCGGCGCCGAGTGGAACGAGCACGGGGCCCAGAGCGCAGGCCGGGCGTGCCGGCATGGGGCCTGGATCGCCGTGCGAGGCAGCCATATCCGACCTCACTCCCGATCAGTCCACTCCGCTGGGCTTTTCGGCCGCCGAAGCCCAGAAGCGCGTGACCGGCGCGTTCCAGGGGACACTATCCTGGACCGCGGGGGCGATCGCGACGTTCGCCGACGCGCCCGCCGAGCCCACCACGGCAATGACCGTTGAGATCACCGCCACCGGCGCCCTTCGCCTGGTGGATGAGCGCGGGCCCAGCGGGGCACCCAACGATCGGCTCGCGTGCGGCCCACGTCGGCTCGAACTCGGAGCGACCGTTCGCATCTCGACCGCAGACGGCAGCTTTGCCGGCATGTGGGCGCTGACCCTGCGGATCGAATCGCGCGAAGTCGCCGGATTCTCCCTCGCGCTCGCGCCTGCCGATCTGGTCGGCACGTTCAGGGCCAAGCCACGCGACATGAAGGGGTTCGCCTTCAAGCTGAAGCTTGACGGCGATTTCACCGGCGCCGGAGAATTGTCAGGGATCATGGGATTTTCCGCCGAGCGCATGACCGGAAACCAGGGCGAGGGATTCGCCGGCCCGATCGCGACATTCGCCGCCAAGCGGGTTTGACAGACCGAAAACTGCCCCGTAGCTTTCAGCGCGGTTTGCGCCCATGAAGCTGTCCCGTTACGCCGAAGCCGATCTGCCCACGCGCCACGGGCCATTCAGGCTGGTGGTGTACCGGGTTGACGCCGGGCAGGAACATATCGCCATCGTGCGCGGCGAGGTGGCCGGACAGAGCAAAGTGCTGGGCCGGGTGCACTCCGAGTGCTGGACCAGCGAGGTGCTGGGCTCGCTCAAGTGCGATTGCCGCGAGCAGCTCGAGGTCGCACTCGAAAAGATCGCCGCCGAGAGCGCCGGCGTCATCGTCTACCTGCGCCAGGAAGGCCGCGGCATCGGCCTGGGCAACAAGATCCGCGCGTATGCGCTGCAGAACCAGGGCAAGGACACAGTCGAAGCGAATCTGGCCCTGGGCTTCGAGGCCGACTCGCGCAGTTACGACATCGCGGGCGCGATCCTGGACGACCTCGGGGTCAAGTCAGTTCGCCTGATGACCAACAACCCGTCCAAGGTGCAGGGCCTACGCGACGCGGGCGTGGTGGTAACCGAGCGCGTGTCGCACTGGGTGGGCGAGCACCGCCACAACGCCGAGTACCTGGCGGTCAAGCGCCAAAAGATGGGTCACCACGACGACAGCGCAGCAACCCGCCTGCGCGTCCTGCCCGGCGGCGGCAAGCGCTAGCGCCCCTCACGCCACGCCACGAAAGGACATCGCCATCGCTACCACTGTCGAAGAAATCCGCAGCGTGCTCGCCACGGTAAAGGATCCGGGTCTGGGCATCGACTTCGTGTCGGCCGGGATGGTCAGCGAGGTCAAGGTCGCAGGCACACGGGTCGACATCGGCATCCAGCTGACCACGCCGGCGTGCCCGTCGCGCGAGGCGATCGAGCAAAGCATCGTGGCCGCAGTCGGGCGTTTGCCCGGCATCGAGCGCGTGGCGGTTGCGTTCGAGGCGATGGTGCGGGGTCGGCCCAACGATCCGTCGAACCCACGTTTGCCCGGCATCAAGAACATCATCGCCGTCGCGGCGGGCAAGGGTGGCGTCGGTAAGTCCACCGTGACCACCAACCTGGCCGCAGCGCTGCACCTGATGGGCGCCCGGGTCGGCATCATGGACGCGGACATCTATGGCCCGTCGATCCCCCAGATGCTGGGCGATCCCGACGTGGCCGCCGGCGCCAGCGCGGGCAACAAGATCACGCCCGCGGTCCACCACGGCATGCGTGCCATCTCGGTCGGCTTCTTCGTCGAGCGCGGTGGTGCGGTCATCTGGCGTGGGCCGATGGTGCACAAGCTGTTGCAGCAGTTCATCGAGGACGTGGAATGGGGCGAGCTGGACTACCTGCTGGTGGACCTGCCACCCGGCACCGGCGACGCGCAGCTTTCGCTGTCGCAGCTGGTCCCGATTACCGGTGCTGTCATGGTGACGACACCGCAGGAGGTGTCGATCATCGACGTGGAGAAGGCCATGTCGATGTGGAAGCGGGTCGAGGTGCCTCTGCTGGGCGTGATCGAGAACATGAGCCACTACGTGTGTCCGCAGTGCGGCCATCAGGAGGAGATCTTCTCACGCGGGGGCGGCCGCAAGTTGGCCGAGCGCGAGCACGTGCCGTTCCTGGGCGAAGTGCCGCTGTTGCCGGCGGTGCGCAGCGGCGGCGACGCCGGCAAGCCCATGGTGCTGTCGGCGCCCGAATCCGAGGTCGGCCGCGCCTTCATGAAGATCGCGGCCACTGTGGCGTGCGCGCTATCGGTGCGCAATCACCCCAAGCCTGGCGAAGGCATCCGCAGCGGCAAGCTGCTGATCCGCTGAGCGGGCGAGACGAATCCGGCGCCCGCTGTTCCAGCGTTGCCCGTGCCGTGCGAGGGCACTAACCTGTTGGTATGACCACCGTCGCGGAGATAACTGGTGCCGTGAAGCGCCTCCCCAAGAAGGATTTGGCGCGGTTCAGGAAGTGGTTCGTCGGGTATGCCGCTGCACACTGGGACAAGCAGCTTGAGGCCGACGTTGCCGCGGGCAGGCTCGATGCGCTGGCCCGCGAGGCGCTCCGCGAGCACAGGGCCGGGCGTACAAGAAACCTGTGACCCACCGTGCGAGTGCTCGATTCTGGCGCAGCTATCGCGCCTTGCCCCAAGATGTTCGCCAGCTCGCAGATCGTTGTTTCGCGTTGCTGAAGGCGGATCCCGGGCACCGGTCCCTCCATTTCAAGAAGGTCAATACCTTCCGGTCAGCGCGTGTGGGACTGCACTACCGGGCCCTGGCGATCGAGGCCGAAGGCGACACGGTGTGGTTCTGGATTGGCTCGCACGCTGAGTACGACGCTGTGCTTGGGCGGGTGCCGCCCAAGCAGAAGGCCCTTCGCCACGCCCCACGAACAGCACGAACAGCACGTCCGAAATCCCCGTGACAGCAAGGCGCCGGGCCGGAGGCTCAAAGAGTGACCGGCGCCTGTTGCTTTGTGATCTCCGGCAGAGGAGCGAAGGAGAGTCTCGTGCGAAAGAGTCCGCTTGCTTTCTTGTTTGTCGGCTTCGTCTTTGGTGCGCTGACGATCTCGCTGCTCCGGGCAGCCCCTTCGGGGGCCGCACCACCATCGGCCGGCATCGACCAGTACCGCGGCTGGGAGCGCCTGACCGGAGCTCCGCACCTCGTGTCCCGGTCGGGCCAAGGGGAAGGATCTTGAATGACCTCACACGCCGAACCTGCCAGGGTGTGATTGCGGTGCCGTTTCGGTTCTCCATCACCGACGAAGGTCGCCGGATTCTCAGCAAATGGTTCCATCACCCCGACCATCGGCCCGCATGCTGCCTTCGAGCTTTCGACCATGGATCTGAAAGCTGATGTTCCGCGGACACAGGATGGGGGCTATGACGCTCGCGAGATGGCCAAGGATGTCGCGGCTTTCGCCAACGCGAGCGGTGGCGTCATCCTTGTTGGTGGGTGTGAGGTCCGTGGAACGCTCAGTCTGTACAAGGCGGTGCCGCGCGCAGAGGTTCCGCGGATCAAGGACACCTACGAGATGGCCGTTCGGGATCACTGTTCCCCGGTTCCGATCGTCGATGTCGTCCCGATTCCTCTGACGGACGGTTCGGGTAGCGTCGTCGCCGTGAACGTGCTTCCGTTCCCAGGGGCCGTAGTTGGGGTGTTGTGGGGCAAGGGCGGTGTTCCGACTTTTTCGTTTCCGCTGCGGGTCGCATCCCAGACAAAGTGGCTTCGACCGGAGCAGATTCCAATGCTGACGATTCCCGACCTGAGGCGCAAGATCATCCTCCTCGATGCGATCCCGGCGGACGAAAGGTCCAAGGTTGACCTGGTGGAGCGACGCGGCGACCAGCCTCGGATGTCGAAGCCGCGACATGTCTCGCTGGACTCCATCGATCCCCTTGGTGGAAGCGTCACGGTTTCTGAAAGGGGGGCGTCGGGAGACACGATGTCATTCACCATTCCGGTGGATGCGATCGATTTGGTCTGGAAGAGCCGCGGACGGTGGCTCATCTCGTTTCGAGGTCAGTTGGATTCCGGCGAGTTTCTTCCGAGGTGGTAGTTGGCCGTTCGCGGCGCCCGGTTCGTTCCCGAAGTCGTCCCGCCCCTAGAGAGTCGCACCCGACCAGGCCCTCGCCACGAACCGAGCAGGATCGCGCCTAACCCGGCGCCCCCGCCGCTCGTTGTACAATCGCCGCCATGCAAGGCACCGTGATCGGTCGTGGCGTCGCGGCCGGCGCTCTTGGCGAGGCCGACATTGAAGACATCCTCTCGCAGGGCCTCGCCGCCCTGCCGCTCGACAAGCAGCGCGTCCTCATTCTCATCCCCGACGGCACGCGCACTTTCCCGACGCCGCTTTTTTTTCGCCTCATCACCAAACACCTCGGGCCGCGCGTCGCCGCCGTCGATTTCCTGGTCGCGCTGGGCACCCACCAGCCTTTGTCCGACGAAGCAATGCTGGCCCACGTCGGCATCACCCGCGCCGAGAAAGACACGACCTACGCCCGCGTGCGCCTGCTCAACCACGCGTGGGACAACCCGGCGGCGCTGACCCTGCTGGGCACCATCCCTGCCGACGAGATCGCGATGCTGTCGGGCGGCCGCCTCAGGCAAGAAGTGCCGGTACGCCTGAACCGCCTGGTGCTCGAGTACGACCACCTCGTGGTGTGCGGGCCGGTGTTTCCGCACGAGGTGGTGGGCTTCTCGGGCGGCAACAAGTACTTCTTCCCCGGCATCGCCGGGCCCGACATCATCAACTTCACCCACTGGCTGTCGGCGCTGATCACGTCCTACGACGTCATCGGCACCAAGGACACTCCTGTCAGGCGCTGCATCGATCGCGCGGCCAGCATGATCCCGCGCCCGCGCTGGAAGCTGGCATCCGTCGTCACACACGAAGGCGTCGCAGGCTTGTTCGTCGGCAGGCCCGAGGACGCGTGGGCCGCCGCCGCCGATCTGTCGTCGCAGCGACACATCATCTGGAAGGACCGCCCGTACCATCAGGTGCTGGCGGTGATGCCCGCGATGTACGACGAGATCTGGGTCGGCTCGAAGGGTATGTACAAGACCGAGCCCGCAATCGCCGATGGCGGCGAGGTCATCATCTACGCCCCTCACATCAAGGAGATCTCGGTCACCCACGGCAAGCTGATCAAGGAAATCGGCTACCACGTGCGCGATTACTTCCTCGCGCAGTGGGACAAGTTCAAGCACGTGCCGGGCGGCATCCTCGCGCACTCGACGCACCTCAAGGGCTCGGGCAGCTTCGTCGGCGGCGTCGAGCGGCCACGCATCGAGGTGACGTTGGCGACCGGCCTGCCCGAGGCCGAGGTGCGCGCCGTGAACCTGAACTACCGCGATCCCGCGTCCATCGATCCGGCCGCCTTCGCTAACCGCGAGAGCGAGGGTATCTTGTGCGTGCCCAGGGCCGGCGAGTATCTGTACCGCGTCCGCAAAGCCTAGAGGAGGTCCGACCATGTTGAAGCAAGCATTCGTGATCGTGGTGCTACTCGGCGCTGGTTTTGCTGGCCTCGCCAGCTGTGACTCGGGCGGTGCCTCGCCGTGCGCGGTCGGTGGCGAGAGCTGCTCGTGCACCGGCGGCGGCAGCTGCGACACCGGCCTCCTGTGCATGGCTGGCAAGTGCGTGCGCGTGGCCGCCGGCATGGCGCAGATGATGGGCGGAGCCGCCGGTGGTGGCAGCATCGGTGGCGGACTCCTCCGCGGTAGCCTACCCGCCATCGGATCGGGCGTGCTGCCGGGCGGCGCCGGTAGCACGGGCGGCGGCGGCAGTCCCGGCAGCGGCGGCAGTGCGGCCGGCGGCGCTGGCAGTCCCGGCAGCGGCGGCGCGGGCGGCGCCACCGCCACGGGCGGCGTTGGCGGTTCGGGCCCACCAGCCATGTGCGTGAGTGCGCCCAACGCATCGACCTGCACCAGCTGCTTTAATCAGAACTGCTGTGCCCAATTCACAACGTGCAACAACACCCCTGCGTGCCCGGCGTTGCTCGATTGCGTTTCGAAGTGCGCTAGCAACGACAATGCCTGCGCCAACGCCTGCGCCGGCCGCCTTCCCGCCGGCGTCACGCCGCTCAATAACTTCCTGGACTGTTCCAGCACGTCATGCCGAGCGGCCTGCTCCAGTTCAGGCGCCGGCGGCGCCGGTGGCGCGCCCGTCGTGGACGCCGGGCCCGCCCCGATGAGCTGTGTCAGCCCGGCCAACGCTTCCCCGTGCCGCGCCTGCTTGGATCAGAATTGCTGCGCGCAGTTCAGCGCCTGCACCGGTTCGACGACGTGCCCGGCGCTGCTCGACTGCCTGGCCAAGTGCCCGGCCACCGACAGCGCGTGCAGCGTCGCCTGCACCAACCGGTTTCCGACCGGCGTGGCGCCGCTCAACAGCTTCCTCGACTGCAACAGCGCCCGCTGTCGCACCGTGTGCAACTGACGAAGGCGCGCCTAGAAGAACAGGTGCATCATCACGAGCACATTCGGCGGTGCCTGGAAGATGGCGCCGGCGACGATCTTGCTGGTCGTGTTGCCGCCATCCATCGAGGTGCGATCGAGACTGAACAGCGGGTTCATCAGGTCAAGCGACATCGACCAGTTCTTGTAGAGATACCAGGCCAGGCCGACGCCCCAGTTGATGCCGAAGTGTTGGCTATTTGTATCGGTGGCGGCATTCACCACCGTGTTCGACAGACCCGCGCCGGCCAGGATAGCCAGATCGATAGGCCCGCGGCTCATCAGTAGCCAGCGCACACCCACGTCGACGCCGGTGGTGAGCACGCTGTTGCTCTGGGTGACCCCCGCGCTGTTGTCGACCGACTGACGATCGTAGCGCAGGTTCAATCGTGGCTCGAGGATCAGGCTGTCGGACAGCACGATGCGCGCGCTGGCGCTGTTCGGCTGCCACACGTTGCCGCCGGGAAACCCCCAGCCGAAACCAAGCCCCAGGCTGGTCGGCATGGGCCGGTGACCGTCACCGCCGGAACTCGGGCCGGCCATCGGCGCGGACGACGTCGGCATGGGTGCCACCGGCGCGAGCGGATCGCCCTGGCCATGCGCCTGCGACACGGAGAACAACATCAGGATGGGGCTCAGAAGGGCGATACGTTTCATGGGACAGGTCCTCCTCTTTGGCCCCCAATTGAACGCCGGTTAGGGCCCGACTGCCAAGTTTTTGCCTGTTCCGGGGTCGGTCTCGCGGCCCGTCAGGCCTGGCGCAGATCGCTCTGGAACGGCGACACATTGTCGGCTGACGTCAGCCACAGGAACACCGAGCGCATCTCCAGGTATTCCTCGGCCGCCATCTGGGCCAGGTGTTTCGGCATGGTCTCGATGTCGAGGCCCTCCCACACGAATCCCGGTACGCCCGCAGTCATCGAGCGCAGGCCGCCAGTCGCCAGGGCATCCTGGGCCCGCCAGCAACGAGAGATGGACATACCAGCCGCGAGCGGAAATTCCATCGGAGGCGACAGCGTGTCGGGCAGCGCCACCCGTTCGAGGCCGGCGGTCCAGCACAGCCATGAAAGCGCGGTCCAGTTGGCCCGCGCCGCACGCATCAGCGCCGGCAAGCCGGCGCCCGCCACCGCCACAGTCTCGTCGATGGTGACTTCAGTGTTCTCGGGACCGGCGTCGGTCTCGTCCATGATGGTGGCGGTGTAGCTCTCTAGCGCGACCGGCCCTTCGGGCAACAAGGCGGACAGATCGGGCGGCAGCCAGTGCGGGCGCGGGTTGGGCGCCCTTGGCAAGAGTTGCTCGACCGCGGCGCGGATCTGGTTCAGCCGCGTGGCGTAGAGCGCGATCGCGTGCAGCAGCGACGGCAACGGCTGGGCGGGCGTATCGGGCAGGTTGTCCAGGGCCGACTCCGGTGTCTCGCGCCCCGGCCAGAAAGTCCACTCGGGAAACAGCAAGCGCACGTAGTCGCGCAGGAACTGTGCGGTGTCCTCGGACTCTCCGGCGACGCGCTCGGCGTCGGCTCGCGCACCCTCGGGATCGCCAAATTCGATGCGCACCAGCGCTCGTGTCAGGTAGGTCATCGACCGCTCGGGCGCCAGCGCGATCGCGGCCTCGACCAGATCGCGAGCAGGCCGCACCGCGCCCTTGATAAGCGACGCCAGCATCCGCAGCACCGCCGCCAGTTCGGCGCCACCCACGAGAGCGTCCAGCGCCGCAGCCGGCGTCTCGTCAGTGGACTCGCCAAGCGACGCCAGCAGGCGCGCCCCGGCTTCCGGCGCAAGCTCGATGGTGCACATGGCGGCGAACTCGCGCAGCGTCGCCGTGTCACCTGACCTGCCCGCCGCGCGCGCCGCCGCACATAGGGCCTCGCGCGTGCGACCCTCCGCGCGCAGGGACTCGGCCAGGCCGGTCCAGGTCGCAGCGTCGCGGTCCTGATCTGCAAGCACGTCGGCGGCCCACGTCCCCGCGTCCTCGGCGCGATACGCGGAGCCGCGTTCGAGCGTGCGCAACACCTGACCATCCCCATCCAGGAACTGCCACGCGCCAACCAGCTGTCCATGGAAGAACCGCCCGCGTTCCTCATGGACGCGGGGATCGGCATACGGGCTGTCACCAGCGGCGATGAAGCGGCGGCGGTAGGGTCCGTGCTTGATACCGTCGCTGACCAGATGCATCTCCTCGCGCACCTGCCCACCGTCATAAAAGTGGCGCACCGCCACTTTCTTGCCGTCCTCGTACTCGTTCTCCTCGTCGAGGCTGCCGTCCTCGCGGTAGTAGCGCCAGGTGCCAACAAACTGCCCGGATGCACGGTCGTAGGTCCCGTGCGCCCAGCGCCGCGTCCAGTCCTCGAATTCGGCACCGTCGGGAACGCTGGCGGGCCGCGCCGGCCGCAGGGTGCCATCGGATAGCAACTGCCGGCCCTCGCGATCGAAGAAAACCTCACCTCGCAGATTGCCGGCCTCGTACCGCGCGCGCATCTGCCACGCGTTGGGCGGGACGCAGCACGAACGCAGGTTCTCGGGCGTACCAGCGTCGGAAGCGTACGCGATGACGGCGCCCTCGATCTCGCCGGCCTCGAAGCGGCCCTCGCGAGCAGTCTGGCCGTTGGGATGGAAGATGGCGAATGGTCCGGATTGCAGGCCAGCCTCGAACCGGGCACGCATATACAGCGTGCCATCAGGGCGCCATTGCCGGCTCTCGCCGTGCTTCTGACCGCCGTTCAACTCGGCCAGCTCCCAGCAGGACCGGTCGGAATCCCAAATGGCCCCTTCAGGGACGCTCATGGGCCGCGCGGGTGTATCGGAGGTTTCGGATACTTCGGACATCGGCGCTTCCTCCCGTCCGGTCCTACATGTGGGAAGCGCCAGGGTAGCACGCCCACCGAGAAACCTCGGGCGCAGCGTCGGAGGCTCCACCATACTCATTGAGACCATGGATTCGCGGAAGCCCCTCCGCATCCCGACTGGCCGGCTCGCCTTGGCGCTTGCCGTGGCCGCAGTCGTGAGCCCGGCCTGCGCCTCGTCTGGCCAGGTCCGGTTTGGTACCGATCACTTTTTGGCGGTGTTCGATCGCGCGTGGACCATGTCGGCTGAAGCGCGCCCCGCCGGCGAGTGCTACCTGTTTCGCCGAGGTGGCGACGATCCGGAGGTTCACGTGTGCGCGTGGCACGCGCGCCAGCCAATCGCGGACGCGCCTGCCGAGGCGCTGCGACGCCTGGCCAGCGAGGCCGATCTCTCCCTGCCATCGGGTGAAGCACACGTCGCGGCCTGCAACGGGGCCGGGCGCGCATTCACTTTGCTCGGCAACCAGGCCGCCGCGTTCGACCTGATGGCGGCCGACCACTGGAGCACCACCGTGGCAGCCACCCAGGCTGATGGCTCATTGGTGGCGGTGATCGTGCGACGGCCGGTTGCATCCGGGGCGATCTGCGATCGGCAGCAAGCAGCGGACGCTCTGGTGCAAAGCCTGCTTACCGGCTTCGGTCCGGCGCCCGACCCATGGATGCAGCCAGCGCAGCGTGGCGCCATTCCCGCGGACAGCCGCGCGGTGCCGATGCCGCGCGCCCCGACCGCGCCGCGATCGTAGCGGGGGTTCTGGATCGTTCTAGAACAGCACGGTCAGTCCCGGCAGCCAGGTGACCAGCGCCAACGCCACCGCCATCAACAGGATGAACGGCACCACCGCACGGTACACCTCGGTTACCGGGCGATCGAAGCGAAAGGCCGCGATGAACAGGTTCAGCCCCGCCGGCGGCAGCAAGTACCCGATTTCCAGGTTGAGCAAGAAGACCACGCCCAGGTGGTAGGGATCGATGTGGAACGCGGCGGCGGCCGGCACCACCAGCGGCACCACGACGACAATCGCCGAAAAAATGTCCATCAGGCTGCCGACCAGCAACAACGTCAGATTCAGCACCAGCAGGAAGCCCGCCGCCGAGTGCACGTATTGCCCGAGCCATTCGAACAACGCCTGCGGTACGCCGCTGTCGATGAAGTAGGCGGTCAGCAGCGTGGCCCCTGCGATCTTGAGGAAGATGGCGCCGACCAGGGTCATTGACTCGCGGGCGATGGCGAGCGGATCGCGGCGCAGATCGATATCCTTGTAGATGAAAACTTCGACAACGAAGATGTACAGCGCCGTCAGCGCTGCCGACTCGGGGATGGTGGCGAAACCCAAGCCCAGCCCCGCGATGATGGCGAACGGGATCGGCAGTTCCCACTTGGCCACCCACGCCGCGCGGACAAACGCCCGCAGATCGGGCGGTGTGCGCGGCACACCTGCACGCGCGCCCGCGACGATGCAGTAGCCGATCAGCAAAGCCAGCAGCACCAGCCCGGGGACGATGCCGGCGAACAGGAAACGTTCGATCGAGAACTCTGGCAGCGGGGCGCCGCCCTTGGCGTAATTACCGTAGGTGAGCCCGAAGACGATGCCGTAGACAATGAGCGGGAGCGACGGTGGAAACAGCAGGCCGACGGCACCCGACCCGGTCACGCATTCGAGGCTGAAGCGGCGGCCGTGGCCGGCCTTCTCGAGCGCCGGCAACAGCAACCCACCGACGGCCACGATGGTCACTCCCGAGGCGCCGGTGAACGTGGTGAAGAACGCGCACGTCAACACCGTCATCACCGCCAACCCGCCCGGCACCCAGCCGAGCAGAGCCTGGGCCATGCGAATGAGGCGCTCGGCGGTGCGCGCCTTGGCCATCAGGTAGCCGGCGAAGGTGAACAACGGGATGGTCGAGAGACTGACCGCCTCGGGCCCGGCCAGACGGTAGATGTCCGCGACGCCGCCCGATAACGGCGAGTCGCCGTGGTGCAAACCAAAAAGCCCGATCGCTGACAGCACCGCGAACAGCGGCATGCCCGCGAGCGCCAGCACGACCACGAGCAACACCGCCGGCAACATGGTCAGGGTGCGGATTCGTGCCGGGCTTCTGCCAAGACCGCCGTGGGCGGCAAGCGGCCGGTCACCAGGTACACGGCGTCGAGCACCAGCTGCACGAACAGATGAAAGCCCACCAGCGCGACGCCGGCGATGATGACCACGGCGCCGCGCGCCGAGGAAAACAGCTCGCTCTGCTGCGCGGCCTCGCCGGCCTCTTGCTGGCACACGCGCCAGAAAGCGAAACCGGCCCGCACCACGACGGTGCATACGACCAGGGCGCAGGCGGTGGCCACCACGCGGACGCCGAGCTGCAACCTTGGACGCATGATCCGCGTGAGCGCGTCGATGCGGAAGTGCCGGTTGCTGTACGTGGCGTAGGCGGCCCCCAGGAAGCCCAGCACGAACACAGCGTGACGTATCACCCCATCGGTCCAATCGGGCGGCGCCGGCATCCACAACTGGCCGTGCAGGCGCAGGTTGCGCGCCATGAACTGGAACACCGCCAGCGCTATCAGCGCCAGCAGGCACAGGCCCGTGCCCACGCCTTCGGTCACCGCCAGCGCCCGTGACAGCGCCGCCAGCGCCCGCACCGGTGCCGGGAAATCTTTCGGGGCGTGGTGCCCGGGCAGGGCCGCGTCGCCCTCCGGCGTCGCGATCACTTGCCCCGCTTGTCGGCCAGGGTTTTCTCGACCCGCTCGCGGAATTCGCGCGCGTAGAGCTGCCCGTCGAACTCCTTGCTCACGGCGAGCCCCGCCGCCCGTATCTCCCTGACAAATTCATCGGGCGTCGCGATCACCTGGATGCCCTGCGCCTTCATCCGGTCGAGCGCGGTCTTGTTGTCCTGGCGCACGAGTCGCGTGAGCTGTTCGGCCAGGACCTTCGACTCGTCGGTGACCACGGTCCGCTGCTCGGGCGACAGCGCGTCCCATTGCTTGCGAGTCAACACCACCGCACCTATGGATTGCGACAGCTCCATGCTGGTGGCGAACTTGATCTTCGAGTGCCACTGCAAAGCCACCGCCGCCAGCGGTGAGCCATTGCACGCATTGATGAGACCCGTTTGTAAACCCGGCAGCACGTCGGGCACGCCCAGCGGCACGCAGGTTGCGCCCAGCTTGCTCAACAGCTTGCCCATCAGCGGATCGTCCACCCAGGTCCACATCTTGACCTTCTGCAGGTCAGCCTTCGATCGAAGCGGCAGGTTGGTGTAGAGCCGGACCGGACCGACGTCACCCCATGACAGCAGCTGGTAGCCCTTGTCGAAGAAGCCCTTGCGGAAGTCGCTGTCCAGGGTGGCGCGCACGTGGTCGAGTTCGCTCTCGTCCTTGAACAAGAACGGCAGTTCGAGCACCCTCACGTCAGGGTGGATCAGGCCCAGACCCACCGCGGTGAGGGCGGCGCCGTTGATCTGGCCGAGCCGCATCTTGCGAACCACGTCGCGTTCGTCACCCATGACCCCGCCGGCGTAGTACCTGGTCTTGATCTGGCCACCGGTCTTCTTGGCGATGGCGTCGCTCCAGTCGTGGAAGATCTTCATCCATGACGATCCCTCCGGCGCCAGCGTCGCTATCTTGAATACCTGCGGTTCGGCGCCCGCGGGCGGCGCCACGGCCAGCACCGCCGCCAGCGCCAGCGACGAGCGAAGCACAGATGACAAGCCATGCGTTCCCATACGGTGACCTCCACGGCGGCTAGAAAAGATCATCGACTTCCTTGAGGTAGCGGGCGGCGCGCCGCCGCGCCAATTCGTTGGCCAGGCGCTGCTCGGGCCAGATGGAACCAGGCGTCGCCAGCACCTCCGTGAGCGTGCGCTGGTAAAGCGCGCGATCCAGCGTCACGGTGGCGTAGTAACGCGCGAACAGCACCTTGGCCATCAGGAACCTGCCACCGGTCGCGCCCAGCACCTCGTCGAACAGTTGCTTGGCTCGCGCCGGATCGCCGCCTGCCGCCCGGCCCTGCGAGGCATAGATGACCGCCAGCGACAGGGCCGCGTTGTGGACGTAGTAGGCAGGATCGAGCGCGTGCGATCGCTCCAGCATGGCGATGGCCCTGGGCAAGTCAGCCACCCGTGCGATGTCGTCCCTATGCAGGTTGATGGCCGACGCCAGTGCCACCCCGGCCCAGTTGAGCCCGGCCGCCGAGCGCTTCCGGGCACGTACGAGTGTCTTGCCCAGATCGTCCGCGCTGCCCTGTTTCGCGAGTTGCGGCAACTCGGCCCGATCGAGCGCCACGTGCCGCAAGCCGATGTCATAGGCACGCTCGTAAAGACCGGTGCAGCGATCCACCAGCGCCCGTCGTTCGGGCGTGTCGCCCGCTGGCAGCGCTTCCAGATCGTCCTCGAGGAAGCCGAACGCGTACTGCACGTAAGCCATCGCCGTCATCTCAAGCAGGTCGGGGTTCCGGGGCCCCGCCGCCAGGAAGCCGTCGACGGTCTTGATCTGCGCAGGCAATGCATCACGCGCCAGCTGCACGTCACTTTCCTCGTCGAGCGACTTCGAGGCGCGCTTGAGCACCGGAGCCGTAGAGTCAACGGTCACGTCGATCATGAATTCCTGGCAACCGGCCGCGGCGGCCACCGCCATGACCACGGCCAGCGCTCGCGTCCACGTCACCGTTGCGTCCCCCATCATGAGCCGGGCGACCATAGCGGGGCAGCCAATGCGGGGTCAACGCGTCCGCTGTCGCGTTTTTTCCTGGCCGCCGTGATCCGAGCGCCGTTGATCGAAGCCGCGCGCGGCGATACCATCGCTGGCTCATGTCCACGTCATTTCCCCTCGACGGGATGCGGGTGCGCTTCTCTGGCGACACCCACGTAGGCCAGAAGCGCGAGCACAACGAGGACTCGTTCTTCCTGCCCGAGTCCGAGACCCTGACCATGGTGGCCGACGGCATGGGTGGGCACGCGTCGGGCGAGGTGGCCAGCCGCATGGCGGTCGAGACCATCGCGGCGTTCTTCAAGGAAACCCAGGACGAGCAGGAGCTGACGTGGCCGTTCAAGGTCGACCGTGGTCACCGCCACGACGTCAACCGCATGGTCACCGCCATCAAGCTGGCGAACCTCAGGATCCACGAGGAGGCCCAGCGCAACCCCGCGTGCCGTGGCATGGGCACCACCTTGGTGTCGTCACTGTTCGTGGAGGACGCCTTGATCGTCGGGCACGTCGGCGACAGCCGCATGTACCGCCTGCGCGAGGGCCTGTTCGATCAGATGACCGAGGACCACTCGCTGCTCAACGACTACATCAAGATGAAGCACCTGTCGGCCGAGGAGATCGCGGCTTTCCCGCACAAGAACGTCATCGTGCGGGCGCTAGGTATGAAGAGCACCGTGCAGGTCGACGTGATCACGGATCAGCCGCGGCTGGGCGACGTCTACGTGCTGTGCTCGGACGGTTTGTCGTCGATGCTGCCAGACACCGAGATCGGCGAGATCGTCGCCAACACGCCTGATCTCGACGGCGTGTGTGACCGGCTGATCGCGGCGGCCAACGCCAGTGGCGGCCTCGACAACGTCACGGTGGTCGCGGTGCGAATGGAAAAAGAGTAGTCCGGGCGGATCAGTCGCGACGCCGGCCGCCGAACAGGCGCAGCAGCATCAAGAACAGGTTGATGAAGTCGAGGTAGAGAATGAGCGCGCCCTGCAAGGCGAGCTTGGTTTCACGCTGCTTGCCACCGTCGAGATTTGCGGCCAGCGCCTTCAGCTTGGCGGTGTCATAGGCGGTGAGGCCGGTGAACACGATGACACCCATGAAGGTGGTCAGCCAGTACAGCGCCGGGCTGCCCAGGAAGATGTTGACGACGGAGGCGATGACCAGGCCGATGAGACCCATGAACAGGAAGCTGCCGAGCCCGTCCAGCTTGCGCCGGGTGATCGCGCCGTAGGCCGACAGCCCGCCGAACATGCCGGCGGTTACCAGGAACGTTCCGCCGATGGATGCCGCCGTGTAGATGAGAAAGATGGCCGCGAAGGTGACCCCCGACAAGGCCGCATAGCCGAAGAACATGGCCGCCGCGGTGCCGGCACTCACCCGCTGCGCCAGCGACGAGAACGCCACCACCATCACCAGCTGGGCGATGATGAGCGCCATGAAGACGCCGCGGTTCAGGATGAGAAACGACAGCGCGGCTGGGCTGGATGCCACCAGCAGCGCCACCACGCCGGTGACCCCGAGGCCCATCGACATGAATCGATACACGCGCCCGAGAAACGCTCGCGCCGCGTCCTCCGTGTGGTTGCGCGTCCCGGCGAAGGCACCGGTGCCGACCCTGTTGCCATCTTGTGCGATCCACGCCATGCCCTGTCTCTAGCACACGGTCCGAGGACCTGCAGCTTCGCCTCGCTCGGCCCATCGCGGGCAGGCGGGTGTCCCGTATGATGGAGAACATCGTTGACGTGAGCTCTGCCCTGGCGGATCTGATCGCGGCGGGGCCCGATCCCGAAGGTGCCGCGCCCCGCCTCGAACGATTCGTGGAAAGCGGTGGCGCGTTGCCGTCGGCCAACGATGGGGACGGGCGGGCGCTGCTGGTGGCCCTGCTTTCGAACGGCGGCTACCTGGCGAATCTGGTGCTGTCGGACCCGGATGCTTTGCCGCGGTTGCGCGCCGATCCGTACCTGCACCGCTCGAAACCGCGCGCCAGCCTGGTCGCCGAGCTGCTCGCCGCGACCGCACCGGCGCGCGACTTCGCGGATCTGCAACGGCGCCTGCGCCAGATCACTCGGCGCGAGATGCTGCGGCTGGGGGCGCGAGAAATCGGCTGGGGCACGACGATGGAGGTAGCCGCCGAGCTGTCGTTCCTGGCCGACGCGTGCCTGGAAGCGGCGGTGGGCTTCTGCGAGGCGGAACTGCGCGCGGCCTACGGCACCCCGCAGTCAGCCGACGGGCCGCCAGGGTTCGTGGTGCTGGGCATGGGCAAGCTCGGTGGCGAAGAGCTTAATTTTTCGTCCGATGTCGATCTGGTTTACGTGTACTCATCCGACGACGGCCGCGCGGGATCGCTGACTCTGCATGAGTACTACGTGCGCCTGTCGCAGGCGGTGACTCGTGCGCTCGACGAGATCACCGCCGATGGGCTGGTGTTCCGGGTCGATCTTCGCTTGCGGCCCGAAGGACGTGGCGGCGCCATCTGCAACTCACTGCCGGCATGCGAGCGCTACTACGAGGCGTTCGGGCGCACCTGGGAGCGGCAGGCGTTGCTGCGGGCGCGGCCCTGTGCCGGCGATGCGCCCCTGGGCGCGCTCTTGCTCCAGACGCTGGCGCCGTTCATCCACCCGCGCTCCCTGGGCGCCGGCGCGGTCGAGCAGGTGCGCGAGCTGCGCCGCCTGTTCACACCAACCGGGCAGCGCGCCCTGCTGAACGTCAAGCTCGGCACGGGCGGTATCCGGGATGTCGAGCTCACCGCGCAGCTGCTGCAGCTGCTGCACGCGGGCAAGCGCCCCGAGCTGCGCGAACGCGCCACGCTGCCGGCATTGCACAAGCTCTGGGTGGTCGGCCTCCTGACCGACCACGAAGAGCGAAGTCTGGCGGCCGCTTATCGGTTTCTACGGCGCGTCGAGCATCGCCTGCAGCTTGAGGACGGCGCGCAAACCCACGAGCTGCCCGCCGAGCCGACCGCGATCGAACGCCTGGCCCGGCGCCTGGGCTTTCCGGACGGCGAGGCGTTCGCCCGCGTGTTGAACGAGCACCGGATCACGGTCGCTGCCATCGCCGAAACCCTGGGTGAGCCCGAGCAAGCGCCGGCCGCCATCGTCCTCCGCCTGCTCGATCCGGCCTCGAGCCGCGAACAAAGCCTGGCGGACCTGGCCAGTGCCGGCTTCCGCGACGTCGAAGCAGCGGCAGACTCGCTTGATCTTGCGCGGGCGCGGCTGCCGTCCGAGTGGCTGGAGGAAAGCCTGGCTTCGCCGGATCCCGATCGGGCTCTGGGGCACTTTCGCGATCTGGCGCTGCACGGATCGCTGGGCCTGCGCACGCTGTTGCGGGACACCCCGCAGCTGCTCCGCATGCTGGCCACGCTGTTCGGCACCAGCGAGCGACTGTCGCGCCATCTCATCGGCCACCCGGCGCTGTGGCTACCGCTGGCGGAACGTTTCGGCGCGCCGGCATTGCCCGATGAGGCTTTCGGCCACGCCCTGACCGCACGTCTGGCGGGGCTCGACGAGGAGGAAGCCCTGCGCGAGATGCGCCGCTTTGCCGCCGAGGAGATCCTGCGCATCGGGTTGCACGACGTTTCGGGCACGCTGCCTGCCGACGAAGCCTCCCGGCAGCTAGGCACGCTTGCGGAGGCCATCCTGGCGGCCACAGTGGATCGCGTGCTGGTCACCCTTCGGCAGCGCCACGGCATCCCCGCGGCTGCGCTGACCATCCTGGCACTGGGTAGCCTTGGCGCACGCGAGATGCGCTACGGCTCGGACCTCGACCTGGTCTTCCTGTATGCGGGCCCCGGCACCACCACGACGGGCATGGACCACCAGGAGTGGTTCGCGCGGCTGGCCCAGCGGGTGATCAATGCGCTTGGAGCCCTGCTCGACGAGGGGCGGCTGTACGAGGTCGATACCCGCCTGCGGCCTTCGGGTGAGCAGGGCATGCTGGTCACGACCTACGCGAGCTTCGCACGCTACCACCGCGAGGATGCCGCCGCGTGGGAGCGCATGGCGCTGCTGCGCGCGCGCCCGGTGTACGCCGCCCCGGGCCCCACCGGCGACGCGGCAGCCGGGTTCGCAGCTACCCTGATCGAGATCGCCTACGGGCATGCCACCGACGATGCGACCGTGGCGAGCGAGCTCTACCGCATACGCCGCCGCATCGAGGACGATCGAGCCCGGGACGAGCCCGGCACCATCCACCTGCGCTTCTCGCCGGGAGGACTGACTGACCTCGAATTCCTGGCCGCCCTCGGTCAACTGCGCCACGGCCGCGACGATCAGGCGCTGCGAACGACGTCACCGCTGGCCGCGCTGCGACGCCTGATCGACCGCGGCGGTGGCGCCGTCGAGCCGGCACTGGTCGATGACTACCGCTTCCTGCAGCGGGCGTCGCTACGCCTGCGGCTTTTGCGCGACCGCCCCGATGATCGGCTGCTGCCTGAGGATCGGGCCTTGCTGGCACGGACACTGGACATGACCACGGCGCAATTTTCGGCCGAGACCGAAACCCGCATGGCGCGCGTGCGGACCGCGTTCATGACCGCCTTCGGTCAGCAGATGGCGAAGGAATCCGGCTAGATTCGCCACACCATGGCCGGCAGAAGACAGCCAGGAACCGCAAGCCGCGCACGGCCCGCGGCGCGCGGTGAAACCATCAGGAGCGCGCCCGGGGGCACGCCCAATTACATCACGCCCGCCGGCTACAAGAAACTGACGGCGGAGTTCGATTTCCTGCGCGCGACCAAACGGCCCGAGGTGGTCAGCGCCCTCGGCGATGCCGCCGCGGAAGGCGACCGCTCGGAGAACGCCGAATACATCTACCGCAAGCGCCAGCTGCGCCAGATCGACGGGCGCCTGCGGTTTCTGTCGAAGCGCATGGATTTCGTGCAGGTGGTCGACCCGCGCGACCAGAAGCGTCGCGACCGCGTGTTCTTCGGTGCCACGGTGCGGGTCGAGGACCAGGACGGCGCAAGCCACGTCTACCGCATCGTCGGCGTCGATGAGATCGAAGGCACCACCGGAGCCATCTCCTGGCAGTCCCCGACCGGGCGCGCCCTGCTTGGCAAGGAACCTGGCGACACGGTGGTGGTGCGCTGGCACGCCGGCACGCGCGAGCTGACCGTGGTCGACATCGACTACCTGTGACGCCGCAGGTGGCGTGGCGCTGTCAGCGCCGCCGCGACGACATGCCCCGATCGATTTCCCGCTGGGCCTCGCGCTTCTTGACGTCCTCACGCCGGTCAAACGACTGCTTGCCACGAACCAGCCCGAGCTCGACCTTGACCAGCCCCTGCTTCTCGTACAGCGACAGCGGCACCATGGTGAAGCCCTTGGCCTGGATCTTTGCCGCCAGCCTGTCGATCTCGCGGCGGTGTAGCAGAAGCTTGCGCCGCCGGCGCGCTTCGTGATTGCGCGCGTGCGCGAAAGCGTAGGGCGTGATGTCCATCTGCAAAAGCCACGCCTCGCCGCGATCTATCTCGGCAAACGCGTCGGTCAGCGTGGCCTTGCCGGCACGGATGGACTTGACCTCTGAGCCCGCGAGCACGAGGCCGGCTTCCACCGTCTCCTCGACGTGGAAGTCATGGCGCGCCTTCCGGTTGCGCGCCAGAACCTTGTTCGCGGTTGCTGCCGGCATGGAGCGTGGGAGTACCCCACCCCCAGGTCACGGTCAAACCCCCGATTGGAGATCGGTGCGTGACCTGGCCGGTTCATCGCGATCAAAAAAGCGCGCTCATGCTCAGCTGCCGGCGTAAGCTCTAGACGACATGATGTACCGCAGGACGGTCGCGTGGGCCGGCGGGTTTCTGCTGGCGTTTACGGCTTGCACGGGACAGGTAGGCAGCGGCTCGGCCCCGGCACCCGGGACCGGCGGGGCCGGTGCTTCGATGATGGGCGGCAGCCCTGCACCGACGGGCCCTGCCACCGATCCGGGACGCGTGACGCTGCATCGACTGAACCGCGTCGAATACAACAACACGGTTCGCGACTTGCTGGGCACCACCCTGCGCCCGGCCGACGAGTTTCCCTCGGACGATCGCGGTTACGGCTTCGACAACATCGCCGATGTCCTGTCGCTGAGCCCGCTGCACATCGAACTGCTGCAACGGTCGGCACAGGCCGTGGTCGACGATGCCCTGCGACCAGGCGTAGACGTCACCACCACGCGCTTCGAGGCCGAGACCGTCGGATCTCCGATCGGCCAAGCCTACAAGCAGGCCTGGCTGCTGTGGTCCAACGGTGAACTCGTCGCGACATTCAAGGCCCCCGCGGACGGCACCTACAAGCTGAGGGCGAGAGCCTGGGCGCAACAGGCCGGCGCGGAACTCGCCAAGCTGTCCCTCGGCGTGGACGCGGCAACGAAGGTGTTCGACGTCAAGGCCAACGAAGTGATGCCTGAGATCGTCGAGAGTACCTTCAAGGTCGTTGCTGGCAACCGCACGGTGCGCGTCGGCTTCACCAACGACTTCGTCGACACGGCAACGAGCGCTGACCGCAACCTGTTCGTCGACTACTTCGAGATCGAAGGTCCGCTCGAAGGCCCCACCCGCAACCCCAGCCGCGATCGACTGCTGACCTGCGATCCGGCGTCGGGGGAAGCTTGCGTCGATACCCTGCTGCGCGCGTTCATGCGCCGCGCCTGGCGGCGACCCGTCACCGCCGACGAAATGGCGCGATTGATGGGCGTCGTGCGGATGGTGCGCGCTGACGGGCAGTCGTTCGAGAGCGGCCTCAAGCTCGCCATGCAGTCGGCGCTGGTCTCGCCGCACTTCGTTTTCCGCGTCGAGCTTGATCCAACGCCCACGTCGCTGGTCCCGCACAAGCTCAACCCTCACGAGTTCGCCTCGCGCCTGTCCTACTTCCTGTGGAGCAGCATGCCGGACGATGCACTGTTCGCGGCCGCCGACGCCGGACGCCTGAGCACGCCGGCGGAGATCAAGGCGCAGGTGGCGCGGATGCTCGCGGATGCCAAGGCTGCCGCACTCATCGCGAACTTCGGTGGTCAGTGGCTGTACACCCGGAAGCTCGACGACCATGACCCGGACGCCAATGTCTTTCCTTCGTACAACCCTGCGCTGCGCGAGGACATGCGCGACGAAACGCAGCTCATGTTCCGCGATTTCGTCGCCGGGGACATCGGCATCGACAAGATGCTAGCGAGTGACACCACCTACCTCACGGATCGGCTGGCCAAGCACTACGGGTTGCCGCCGCCCGGATCGGCCGTGCCCAAAAAGGTGTCAGTGGCCGGCACCAATCGGGGCGGGTTTCTCACCCAGGGAAGCCTCCTGACCGTGACGTCCTATCCCACGCGCACCTCGCCGGTGCAACGAGGCCGCTGGATCCTGGAACAGCTGTTGTGCATTCCACCACCGCCGCCACCGCCCGGCGTGGAAGGGCTAAAGCCCGAAGACAAACCCACCGGAACGCTGCGCGAGCGGCTCGAGCTGCATCGAGCCAATGTGGTGTGCGCAAGTTGCCACGCGCTGATGGACCCCCTGGGTTTCGGCCTTGAGAACTACGACGCCGTCGGGGTTTACCGTTCCACCGACGCAGGCAAGACCATCGATGCCTCAGGCAAGTTCCCCGATGGGCGCGCCTTCAACGGCGCCAAGCAACTGTCCACGGTGCTCGCCGCGGATCCGCGCTTCGCGGCCTGCGTGACCGAGCAACTTTATGTCTACGCGCTCGGACGCGGTGTCGAGCACACGGCCGGGCACCTGGACACCCAAACCGTGGACGGCCTCGCCAAGGGCTTCCTGTCGGGCGGCCTGCGCCTGCGTACCCTCCTTGAATCGGTGGCCACCAGCGGCACCTTCGCTCAACGCCGGGGCGAGCTCGAACCCATGAGGACCCCATGATCGTTCAACGTCGACGTTCACGCCGCGGCGTTCTGGTCAGCGCCGGTGCCACCGTCGCGCTACCGTTCTTGGAAAGCCTTGCGCCGCGCACCGCCAGCGCCGCGACCCAGGCCAAGCGCCTGCTGTTTTACTACGTTCCTTGCGGCATCCACATGGCGGGCTGGACTCCAGCCACCACGGGCCCGGCGTACGCGCTGACGCCAATTCTGAAACCGCTCGAGACACTGCGCGCCGATGTCTCGGTCATCACTGGTCTGGCGAACTTGCCCGCGCGGCCCGACGGTCCCGGCGACCATGCCTCGGGCACGGGAGCATTTCTCACCTGCGCGCATCCGAAGAAGACGGAGGGCTCGGACATCCAGAACGGCGTGTCGGTCGATCAGATCGCCGCGGGCGCGCTTGCGAAGGCCACCAAGTTTCCGTCGCTGCAGCTTGGCATCGACGGCGGATCCAGCGCGGGCGGGTGCGATTCCGGTTACAGCTGCGCTTACGCACGAAGCATCTCGTGGGCGGGGCCCGCCACGCCGTTGCCCAAGATCATCAACCCCCAGACGGTGTTCGACCAGCTGTTCGAAGGTCTCGACGCGACCGTCTCGCCCGCAGAAAGAGACCGACGCCGACGTTACAAGACCAGCGTGCTCGACTTTGCGCTCGCTGACGCGACCGCCTTGCGGACCAAGCTTGGCGTGACCGACCGGCGCAAGGTCGATGAGTTCATGGGGGGCGTCCGCGAGATCGAACGGCAGGTCGCCGACAAAACGATGATGAGTGGCTGCCAGATACCAGCGCGCCCATCCGCGACTCTGGCGTACCAAGAGCACGTTCGCTTGATGAGCGACATCATGGTGCTCGCGTTTCAGTGCGATCTGGTCCGCGTTGCCACGTTCATGATCGGCAACGCGGGCAGCAACCGCACCTACCCGTTCATCGGCGTGCCCGGAGCGCACCACCAGTTGTCGCACCATCAGATGGCGCCCGCCAACCTGGCGGCGCTGCAGACCATCGGCACGTGGGAGGTCGAACAGTTCGCGTACTTGCTGGGAAAGATGAAGGCTGTCACGGAGGGCACCGGGACGCTGCTCGAAAACTCGGCGGTTTTCTTTTCCAGCGAGATCGAGGACGGCGACGCGCACCGCCACACCAACTTGCCGGTGCTGCTTGCAGGCAAGGGCGGCGGTGCCCTGCACCCCGGCAGTCACATCATCAAGAAGGACCAGCCGATCGCCAATCTGTTTCTGGCGATGCTTGGTTCGGTCGGCGTCAACATGCCCGTGTTCGGCAACAGCACCGGCCCGCTGGCCGATCTGTAAGCGTCTGCTCTACGAATCTACTGCCAACACCCAGGCGAGATCAGGGCGCCGCGTTTTTTTCCAAACCGGTGCGGTTGATGAGGCCGCCGAAGGGATTGTTGCCGAAAGCGGGGGCGACGAGCCCGCGGTTCCAGTCGGCGGAGGAGGCGGCGAGGCGCGCGGCGATTTCGGGATGTGCGGTGGCGAGGTCGCGGGATTCGCCGAGGTCTGTCGCAAGATCGTAGAGCTGGGGAGCGTTTTGATAGGTGCGCATCCACTTCCAGTTTCCTTCGCGCACAGCAAAGGCCTCGCCTCCGTCCATGCGCCAGAACAGGCGCGCGTGGGGAGCGGCGGGATTCTTCCCCGTGAGAAAGGGCAGGAGGTTCACGCCGTCGAGCACGGAGAGCTTGGCGTCGCGCGTGGTTCCGGCGGCGGCGAGGGCCGTGGGAAGGACGTCGAGGGAGATGACGGGTTTTGCGTAAGTGCGGCCAGCCCGGATACGGGCGGGCCAGGAGACCAGGAAGGGAACGCGGATGCCACCTTCGAAAACGTCGCCCTTTTGGCCGCGTAGCGGGGAATTCACGGAAGCGTTGGCGTTGCGCTTGGTCATCGGCCCGCCATTGTCGGAGATGAAGAAGATGAGGGTCCGCGCGCGCTGGCCGGTGGCTTCCAGGGCGGCAACGATGTGGCCCACGGCTTCATCGACCGTGGCGACCATCGCGGCATAAGTGCGGCGGCGTTCGTCGGTGATGGACGCATATTTTTTGAGCATATCTTCACGCGCTTGAAGCGGCGTGTGCGGGGCATTGAAGGCGAGATAGAGGAACCACGGTTTGCGGTCGCGAGCGTGGCGGATGACGGAAGCGGTGGCTTCTTCGCCGAGGCGCGTGGTGAGTTCGCCGATCTCGGGGACCTCCGTAGAGTTGTGCAAAATAGCGGAGGTTTCCTCGGTGTTGGCCGTCGCGGCGGCTTTCTTGCCCGCACCGATTTCGACTTCGGCAACCGAACCCGGGAGATAACGATGGCCGCCACCGAGGAAACCGAAGTATTCGTCGAAGCCGCGGCGGTTAGGATGAAATTGCGGATGGGCGCCGAGGTGCCACTTGCCGACCGCGCCGGTGGTGTAGCCCGCGGAGCGGAGCGAATCGGCGAGGGTGGTTTCGGACAGCGGCAAGCCGTGCGTGACGGCGGTGGCGTCCCACTTGGGGTTAAACTCGTAGCCGAAGCGTTGCTGGTAGCGACCGGTCAAAAAGCCGGCGCGCGAGGGACTGCAGACCGGGTAGGAGACGTAGCCGTCGGTGCAGCGGACGCCCGAGGCGGCGAGCCTGTCGAGGTGCGGCGTGCGGATGTCCCGGGCGCCCTGGAAGCCAACGTCGCTGTAGCCAAGATCGTCGGCGACGATGAGCAGAATGTTGGGCCGCGAAGGTGAGGCTTCGGCGGACAGGGAAACCAGGCTTGAAATCAGGAAGGCGAAGCGGAGGGTGGGGGGAAGGGTCATGGGGTGGAATGGGTGGAATGGGGAAGCATGAGTAACTTTCGCCTCGTCGAAGGTCTGCGGACCCCACGCCGGCGTTCGCGGTGTCACTGTGTAGCAATCTTTTCGCAGGAAGGAGTCCCGGCGCCGCCCAGATCGGCAAATTCCTTCAGAACCGACTTGTCGTGTGCATGCCAGTCGGCGAGATTCGCAGTGCGCGCCATCGTCATGCCGTGATACATCGAATCCATCAGGTTCGAGTACTTCATCCACCAACAGTACGCAGTTCCCACAGCATTTTTGGCCTTTTCCTTGTCATTGGCCTTCAGGCGGGTCGCCCCGCGGATCTTGTAGGCATAATAGACCGTCAGGTAGGACATTGCCTTGATATTGCCGAGCGTGACGCCGAGCTCGGCATTTGGCCCGGCGCTCATGGTGTTCACAATGGAAAGCGCCGAAACGGCGTCTGTCTCGATCTCATCGGCCACCGCGTAGGTGCTCTTCTTGTCACCGAAACGGCCGGATGCGGACTCATCGATGCTGCTCAGGGCGGAACCCTTGTTCGCCTTTGCGTTTCCAAAATCCGCGACCGTCAAGAAACCATCGTCTGATTGGCATGCCTCGGGCCACCATTGATCATCACGTCCCAGGGTGCCCGTAATCATGTCGCCCACTTTTGGCAAACCCCTCGAAGACTTACTCCATGCCGTGAACAACTGGTCGGCTGCAACTTGCGGATACCTGAGCGCCATGTGGTTCCTGAATACGGCGTCGGCAATCATCGGGTTATAGGAGATACGTCCCCACAACATGAACATATACCACTGCCGCTGGACCTCCAGGAGCCCCTGCGTCACGCTATCCTTGCTGAAAAATGTCCGCGTGGGGGAGTAGCCATCCGATCCCATGTAATACCCAATAAACCAATCCCCCTTGTCTATCATGCCGTTAACATAAGAGCGCGCAAACCCTGGGTCCCCCCAGTTGTGGTAGTAGAAGTCATCGTTACGAACCGTGAGCCACGATCTCAGCTTGTTATCGCGAAGCGCCTCGACGTGTGTATCTCGCATTCTTTGCGGCAAGGCCGCCGAGTACATGTGGGCCAGGCTGTATTTGAACGACAGCTCGAACCTCACATTGGAAAGCTTCATGAGTTCAGAAAAGTTTTCCTTGATCTCGGTGAAGTCGGCCATGTGCCAGCGATGAATGAAGACCAGTTTCCTCTTCGGGTTGCGCCTGGCATAGTCGGCCATTCCTAGTCCAAACGTGTTTGCCAAGAATCCCGAGTTGTCCTTGTCGTTTTCCGACATGTGCTCGCCCTGAGTAACACCAAACCCATCGAGGTCAGGATAGGTCTCGAGAAGTCTTGTCATGCACTTGCGCATGTACGCAATGGTTGCCTTGCTGGTTGCCGCTTCCTTTTTGTCGTCGGTGATCCCGTGTTTTCCCGAGGCGCCGTCAGTCCATATGTTCCAGTTGACGAGATAGAAATCAAAGGCTCGCGACTTCGCATAGGCCATCACCTTCCTCCAGAACTCAATCTTCGCGTCGATCGACATGGCTCTCTTCTTGCCATCGAAATCGGTTACGTCACGTATCGCCACGTCGGGATACTCAGGCATCTTGATCATCGACGTGAATGGATGGTTGCTCCAAATTGAGAGCACGTTGTATCGATTGCGCGCCATTTCATCGAACCAGGTTTTCCAGAAGGACATGTCCCACGCGTTGTGAATAGCGTTATTGGCTCCAGATACCTTTGACCTCCCGTATGTCCTGCTTTCTTTGTCAAGCGGCAGGTTCAACTTGATTCCACGTTTCAAAATGGCCGGAGACTCGTCGGTGTCATATGTGTCGGTGAACTTGTTGAATGCTATGTTTTCGGCGAGCTGCAATCCGCCATACATTGCGCCGTTCGCGTCGCCGCCAAGGGCCCAGTAGGATTTCTGTGGCGTTTCCGTGGTGCGAAGGGCAAACGCCTGTTCGCCCGGCTTCGCCGCCTTGCCTCCGCCCTGAAGCGCGAGCACAGCCGTGGCTGCGGCATTCGACGCAAGGGCAATGACAATCTTTTTGTCGGCATACGACGCTTTCAAAGAGTTAACTGGAAGCATCCTGACCGTGAATTTGTGTTTCTCGAGGGCTGCCTTGACGTCGCCGGCCGCGAACTTGATTTGCTCCACATTCGGGTCAAAAAATACGCCTATCGTTTCGGCAAGAACGACTGCCGGTGCGGCAATAAAAACCGCTACCAATGCACAAAGCGGGACCACCCTTCTGGCTAGCAGGTAGGGACCTCTCCAAGAGGTGGCAGGCGCCTGGTCCGGAAGCGGATTCCTGTTGTCTCTGCCGGAAAGTCCGTCCATCTTTTCACCTTGTTCGTTCAGGAATGTGGCGCGGCTAACCGCAATCTGCAGGCCGCCGGACATGGCGCCGTCGTTGTCGCCGCCCAACACTTAATATGAGCTGGCCGTTCAGGAATCAAGCGAGAAGGTCCGGCAGCCGCTCGACTGCGACTGACGTCCATGGGCCCGGTCGAGCCCTCCTTCATGGGCCCTTTCGGACAGAGCTTCGTCGCAACGATGGGTCGCAGCGTGGCGACGCGGCTGAGCGACCGGAACATCGGCCCAGCGCTGGCGACTTCTGGCTTCCAGCCCCACGTTGGCACGAAGCAGGTTTCTACTCGGCTGCCGCGCGCCGGAAGGACTCGACGTGGTAGTCGAACCAGACGGCCTTCAGGCGGTCCAGCACCTTGTCGCGCTCGTGCGCGAGACCCTCAAGTTCGATGTACGTGTGGTCCACGTCGTGTGAGAGGAGCGCCTGGTGGAAGTCGCGGATCGTGGTCAGGTGGCCGGGGTCCTTGGTGCCACAGGCGATCTGGATCCGCAGGCGCCCACGGATCCTGGCCAGGTTCTTCTTCAAAAGTTCGTAGACGTCGTTGTTCTCAAAGTTGGCGCGGTCGGGGCCGAGGTAGCTGTTGGGAAAGACCTTGGGCTTGGACGGGTCGTACCCGAGAAGCGTGTGGGGCACATTGCCGGCCTGACAAAACAGCGACACGAACATGTCGGGGTACTTGATCGCCAGCCGTGTCGCACCCCGCCCGCCCATCGAGAAGCCCTCGATGGCGCGGCCGCTTCGCGCCGCAATGGTGCGGTAGGTGCGGTCAATGTGCGGGATCAGCTCTTTGATGATAATCGTTTCGATCGGGAACCGCCCATCGTACGAATCCTTGTACATGGTGCTCTTGCCACCGTTCGGTAGGACGACGATCATCGGCGGCCATCGTCCGGCCACGATCCCCTCGTGCAGCACGGCAACGTCGTCGAGGCTGTGGAATTCGTTGGCGGCGCTGCCGTTGCCGTGGAGGTTGTAGATGACCGGATAGCGCTTATTCGGCGATCGCTTGTACTCGGGCGGAAGGTAAATGCAGTAGCCGACCTCGTTGCCCGCGGCTTTGCTGACAAACGTGTGATGCGAGACGCCCGGCGGCAGCGGCTTGCCCTTGGGCGCCTCGTTCACCCAGACGATCGACGGGCCGTCAGTCGGGGTTCCGGGCGCCGCAGTTGTGGGCGCCGCATTTAACAAAATCAGGGGAACGAGTGTCCAGAGGTGGCCCATCGGGGCGAGGATACACGCGGTCAAGGCTCCGTATAGGGCAAATTAGATTAGCTGCCAAATCTTTCAAACAATCGTCGCGGGGAGAGTCCATGAAACGCGCACGGGTCGAGTCAGCTTTGAGGCGAGGGTCTTTGGCGCTGCTGGTGCTCGGGGGCGTCGCGAGCGTCGGGCCCGTGAACGCGGCCGCGGGCGCCTCAGGCCCGCAGGTGAAGGCCGGTCCCCTCAAACCTCTGCTCGTTCAGGTCGATAGGATCAAGCTTCGCGACGACTTCGACAAACCCAAGCCGCTCGATACCAAGATCTGGAAACCGATTCAGAGCACGCGATGGGCGATCGAGGAGGGCGTGCTCAAGGGCATCCCCGCGACGCCCGAATTTCAGGCCTCGCGGCAGGACCACAACGGTCCCAAGCCGGTCATGGACATCAAGGGCCTCGGCGACTTCGCGATCGACGTCAAGATCAAGTTCGAGGGCAAGGCGCTGGGCCGCAGCGCCATCGACTTCGATCACCACATTCTCGCGGTGCGCTTCACCGAACACACCGTGGGCATCTACGAGCACAGCGGCAAGGAACCCGTCAGCAAGAGCACCGGTTTCGAGGTCAAGACGGGTCAGTGGTATCACGTGCTCGCCGAGGTCAAGGGCGACACGCTTGTCGTCCAGTTCGAGCGTGGCCCCACCCTGGTTGCCCAGTCCGCGCCGCTAGCAGCGCCCAAGGGCGAGATCCGCTTCATTGGTCCCATGCAGGGCGCGATTCAACTCGACGACCTGACCATCTGGAGCGTCAAGCCCGAGCCGCAGCCGAGCTGGGCGGCGACGCGCGCGAAGCTGCCCTGAGTGCCGCAGGCTTAGACTTAGAGGGGCTAGAACCCTACTTTGCCGCCGCCGCCGCTGTCACCAGGCAGGCGCATGGTCGGCGCGGACAGCGTCGCGGGCTGGGTCTGCGTGCCGACCGCCCGCCGCATGTACGTAGGCCTGTCAAACTCGCTCTCGGCAATGCCCAGGTCTTCCTCGTTCAAAGACGCCGCCGGCATGGCCGAGGGCGTACGTCGTGAGGTCGCGGAGTGGGCCCCCACCTGAGACGATGCCACCGCGGGACGGATGATCGGCATCGAGCCGCTGTCGCGCGCGGTGGGATAGTCCACCGGCACGGCGGTCGCGAACTGCGACGCCGCGGGCGGCGCAGCGCTGGCGATCGGCACGGTCGACGGGAACGTCGGGATGCGCTCGGACACCGTCACGGCCGCTGAGGGCGATTGGGGGAACGGGGGAGGTAGCGGTACGGCAATTGCCTGGGGCAAGGTGGGCTCGTCCAGCACCACCTCGAACGTGGTCTCGGGCGCTCGCGCCGCGACCACCACCTTGGCGGTGGCAAGGAAACCCTGCAGGGTCGCCTCGGCGGGAGCGCCGAACCCGGCCGACGACAGCGCGGCGGCAATGGGTAGCGACATCTGCGTATCGGGGCGCCGACCGGTCCGGCCCGACGCCAGGCTGCCTCCGATGGTGGCCTCCTGCCGCGACTGGAAGCCGGTGGCGATCACGGTGATGCGAACTTCGTCGGCCATGTTGGGATCGATGACCGAGCCGAAGATGATGTTGGCATCGGGATCGGCCGCTTCCTGGATCAGGGTGCAGGCCTCGGTCACCTCGGCCAGCGTCAGATCGGCACCGCCGGTGATGTTGACCAGGATGCCGGTGGCACCGTTGATCGAGACATCCTCAAGCAGCGGCGAGTTGATCGCGGCCTGCGCGGCGTCTATCGCGCGCTTGTCGCCGACGCCTCGGCCGGTTCCCATCAAAGCGCGGCCCATGCCCGTCATGATGGTGCGGACGTCTGCGAAGTCGACGTTGATGAGCCCGGGCACCAGCACCAGATCGCTGATGCCGCGAACCGCGTTCAGGCACACGTTGTCGACCATGGCAAACGACTCGCGCAGGGTCATCTTCTTGCCCGCCAGTGCCACCAGGCGATCGTTGGGGATCACGATGAGGGCGTCGACCGACTTGGCCAGCTCGCCGATGCCCGAGGTGGCTTTCTTCTTGCGCTGCATGCCCTCGAACATGAACGGCCTGGTCACCACCCCGACGGTCAGGGCGCCCAGATCGCGCGCCACCTGTGCGATGACCGGGGCCGCGCCGGTGCCCGTGCCACCGCCCATTCCGGCGGTCACGAACACCATGTCGGCGCCGGCCAACACTTCACCCAACTTGGCGGCATCCTCGATGGCCGCGGCACAACCGATCTCGGGGTTGGCGCCAGCGCCCAGGCCCTTGGTCAGGTTGCGGCCCAGCTGGATCTTGACTGGCGCAAGGTTGGTCTCCAGCACCTGGCCGTCGGTGTTGGCGGCGATGAAATCGACGCCTTGGACCCCGGCTTCGATCATCGTATTGACGGCGTTGCCGCCGCCACCACCGACCCCGACAACCTTGATCTTGGGTCCCATCAGTTCCTCGGCGAATTCCAGCATGCGTGTTTCTCCCCTCAATTCATTCGTCGCATGTGGCCTTTGACGACGCTAATTTTTGAGTCAATTTTTTTCTGATCTCCGTCGGAGCGGTGGGTGGGTGTGGGAGATCGTTCCTGGTCAGAACGCGCTCGAGATCGCCTTCTTGAACCGTCCGAAGAACCCGACCCGCATCGGGCCCGGTGCCGACGGATGGGCGCCCTGCTGGAGCGCCCCGTACTGCACCAGCCCGACGGCGGTCGCAAACCCGGGTCCCTTGACCGCCTCGGACAGGCCCCCCACCCCCTTGGGCACGCCCAGACGCACGGGAATACCCAGCATCTCTTCGCCAAGTTCCGCCATACCCGGCAATTGCGTGGCGCCACCGGTGATGACGGCGCCCGACGCCAGCATGTCCTCGCAGCCAAGCCGTGCGATCTCCTTCCTGACCACGTCGAACATCTCCTCGACCCGCGGCTGGATGATGTCGCGACAGAGCATCTGGCGCGACAGCACGCGCGGTGCACGCCCCCCCACGGACGGAACCTCGATGGTCTCGTCCTCACCCACCATGCTCGCGAGGGCGCAGCCCCAGCGGTGCTTGATCTTCTCGGCCTCGTGCGGCGGGGTGCGCAGCCCGAACGCGATGTCGTTGGTCAGCTGGTGCCCACCGATGGGGATGACGCTGGTGTGTGCCACATAGCCGTCGGTGTACATGGCAAGATCGGTGGTGCCGCCGCCAATGTCGATGAGCGCAGCGCCGAGCCCCTTCTCGTCCTCCTCAAGCACGGCTTCGCCCGAGGCGATGGGCTCGAGCACGATGTCCTGCACTTCGAGGCCGGCCTGGGTGCAACACTTGATGATGTTCTGCACTGCCGCCGCCGCCGCGGTCACGATGTGGACCCGCGCCTCAAGGCGCACACCGCACATGCCCAGCGGCTCGCGCACGCCGTCCTGGCCGTCGATTTGATACTCCTGCGCAAGGGCGTGAACGATGTGGCGATCGACCGGCAAGGCGATGGCCCGCGCCAGCTCAAGCACCTTGGCAATGTCGATGGGGCGGACTTCCTTGTCCTTGATGGCGACGGTTCCCGTCGAATTGACGCCCTTGATGTGGCCACCGGCGATGCCGACGTAGATCTGCGAGACCAGGCAGCCCGACATACGTTCGGCCTCGCCCACCGCCTGCCGGATCGCCGCCACCGTCGAGTCGATGTTGACGATGACTCCCTTCTTGAGGCCGCGCGAAGCGTGCGTGCCGACACCGATGATGTCGAGGCCGCTATCGGTCATCTCGCCTATCACGGCAGCTATCTTTGTGGTGCCGATGTCCAGACCCACGATGATCTCGGAACCTCGTCGCGCCATCTTCGCTTGTTCTCCGTTCTACTTTTTCGTTGCGTCAGTGAAGAGTTGTGGCCCCAGCGCCACCGGCACCCGGCGACGGTTGGCCCCGTCGAGGTGAATCACCCGGACGGCCCCCGCATCGCGAACGCCACGGCCAGGCAAAGCTTCAAGGATCTCGCTGAGGGTAGCCAATTTTTTGTCGATGGCGCCGCGCCCGAGCCGCACCTCGGCGCCGCCGTCGCGAAAAAACAGCGTGAAGCCGAAGCGTGGATCGATGTTCACTTCGGACAGCACCGGCAACGTCGGTAGCGCCCGGCATGCGGCGACCACATTCAGCGCCTCGCGGAAAGCGGCCTCGCACGGCGAGCGCAACTCGACGTACTGCCCGCGCTCGATGCCGGTCAGCACCGGCAACCCCTCGGCCTCATCCATGGTCGCGCGCTTGAAGGCACGCCCGGTCTCATCGATCAGGTACAGCCCGCCAAGTGACGCGACCGCTGCGGCCCGTCGCTCGTTCACATCGATGGCCAGCGCCGATGGTAGCTGGCGGTGCACCCGGACGCTGGCGATCCAAGGATGCCGCGCGACCCGCGCCGCGATGACATCGGTGTCGAGCGCCAGCAGACGCTCGCCCTCGACCACCCCGGCCAGCGCGAGGACCTCCTGGCGGCGCACCCGGGTGGTGGGCGAAACCTGGATCTGCTGCAGCGCAAACCGCGGTGACGCCATGACATGGGCCGCCGCCCAGCGCGTGCCGAAGCCAACGGCAGCCAGGAACGCCGCGGCGATCACGACCTTGCCCAGCACCCGACCGATGGCAAGTAGCCGGCCCGCGCCGGCGACCAGCGCGTCGGCGGCCCGGGCGAGTGAGGCGCGGGGCTTCACCCGCACGCGCTGATTGCCACGACCGCGGCCCCAGAAAGCCAGGAGCCCTCGCTGCGGCGGTCGCGAAACGTCGATCACGCGGTACACGATCGCTCGGCGCGACGCCGGCTACCAAGTTTTCCAGGTTTCCCGAGGCAGGCTGAGGCGGCGCCCCAGGCCAGAATATGTGCGTCATCTTACGTTTTATATGTTGTATAAAGTCGCGCCCGCGATGTTGTTCAGTTCCTGTGGGCGGTGAACTGGCAGTAAGATCATGACGTGGTCGGTGCCAGCCTCGATGATCCTCTGGCCGCCGGAAGACACGTCGGAAAGTACCAGGTGGTGCGGCGGCTGGCTTCGGGTGGGATGGCAGAGATCTATCTTGCGCGCGCGTCTGGCATCGAAGGCTTCGAGAAACACGTGGTTCTGAAGCGCATCTTGCCGCAGTACGCGCGCAACATGGACTTCGTCAAGATGTTCCTGAACGAGGCCCGCATCGCGGCCACGCTGGATCACCCGAACATCGCGTCGGTGTACGACATCGACCAGACCGAAGCTGGCTACTTCTTCACGATGGAGTACCTCCACGGGGAGGACCTGGGTTTCCTGCTACGCGAGCTCAACGAACGCGAGCTGCGCTTGCCGCTGGAGCTGGCGCTGACCATCATGGCCGGCGTGGCCGCGGGGCTGCACGCCGCGCATGACAAGAAAGGCGTCGACGGCAAACCGCTCGGTATTGTCCACCGTGACGTGTCGCCGTCGAACGTGGTGGTGACCTACGGCGGTGCTGTGAAGCTGGTGGATTTCGGCATCGCGAAGGCCACGGCGGCGAGCGAACTCACAGGCACCGGACTACTCAAGGGCAAGATCGCGTACATGTCGCCGGAACAGTGCCGCAACCTGCCGCTCGACCGGCGCAGCGACATATTTGCGCTCGGGGTGTTGCTGTACGAGATGACGACGCAGACCCGGCTGTTCCGCGGTGACTCCGAGGCCAGCACGCTGCAGATGTTACTTGAGTGCGAGATTCCCCCGCCCTCCGTGCGCTCGCCGGGATTCCCGCCCGCACTGGAGGCGGTGGTCCTCAAGGCGCTGAAACGCCAGCCCGACCAGCGCTTTGCGACCGCCCGGGAGCTCGAACTGGCGCTCGAAAACTGCGCCCGCTCGCTCGGCCTCGGCTTGTCGAGCGGTGGGCTTGGCGAGTGGATGGAGAAGACCTTCGGGCCCAAGGTCGAGCCGTGGCGCTTGAGCGAGAGCGCACCGCAGTCCACGCACGACGCCGCCACCAAGATGATGTCGTCGAACGAGGTATCGCGCGCGCTTGGCGGCGCTTCGCCAAATGCCGTGACCATGGTGGCGACGCCGGTGCGAGCCGTCGGGCGGGCGGCCGCGCAGTCGCAGGTGCGGACGTGGCGCAAGTTCTTCCTGCCGGCCCTGGCATTGGTGACCGCCCTGGTGGTAGCCGGGGGCGGCGCCTACGTGATGTCATCGCGAACAACCTCGGGTCCGCCTCCTTCGGCGGTGCAGTTGGTGCCCGAGAAGGGCCAGGTGTCTCTGGAAACACCAGGCGCCACCACCACGGCGCTTGCACCCCTGCCATCGGCGCCTCGGGCCGCGGAGGAGCCCGCCGACCCGATCGCGCCCCTGCCCGCTACCAGGGCAAAACCCCGGGCGACGCCGCGCCTCGGGACCGAGCCGCCGCGCGGGCAAAAGTTCTCGGCGGCGTTTGCTCGCAAGGAGAAGGACCTCGCTCGCTGCTTCGCCGAGGCGCCCGACGACGCGGCCGGCGCCGGTCAGATCTTCGTGCGTTTTCAGGCTGACCGCGATGGCCGCGTCGAGACCGCCGAGGTCCTGCCCGAGGCCGTGGCGCAGAGCAAGCTCGGCACCTGCGTGGCCCGGGTAGCGGCCACCACCGATTTCGGACCACAACCCGCGCCGGTGGCGTTCCGCATCCCAGTCTCGGTGCGCAGGCTGGCCGCTACTGGAAAGCCTTGAATCCTCAAAAAAATCGACACCTGGCCGAGCTGCCCTGACCATACGAGCCTGAGAACCAGTCATGAACCTAGGGTCACGCGGTGCCATAGGGGTGGTCATTCTGGGCGGGCTCGCCACCGCGGGTACCGGCGTGCGTGCGCAATCCGGTGATGATCACGGCGGCGGCATGCCAGCGGCACCGTTGTCGGCGAACGAGCGGGTGGTGCCAAGCGCGCTGCGAGGCCGAGCGCCCGTGTCGATCGCGATCGGAACCGGCTACGGCTACACCGAATCGGTGCTCAATCAGGGCGACAGCCACCACCGACTGCAGGGGGCCGTCGTGGTCGAAGCGGCGCCGCTGTCATGGTTGGGCGCCGGACTGCGATTCGATGGCCGCTACGATAGCCACAGCTTCGCGACCGGGCCCTCGGACAGCGGCTGGACCGGCGATCCCCGGCTGTTCCTGCGTGCGGATCGTCAGGTCGGCGATGCCAGCAGCCTGGGTGCACGCGCCGTGCTGTGGTTGCCTGGCACGAAGGCACCATCGATCACCCCGTCAGCGACCACCGCCGACCTGCTGGCGCTCCTCACCCACGCCCCCGGGGACGGGTCATTCGGGATCACCGCGAACGCCGGCTACCGGATCGATTCGAGCGCCAAGAGTGCGACCGATGCCGCGCGGCTAGGCCCGGGCGACCGACTGGCGCTGGAGGTCAGTGGCTTCGACGCTGCGCTGCTGGGTCTGGCGGCGGCGTACCGCCAGCCGGGTTACCAGCTGTTCGCCGAGTGGTCATGGGATGTGCTGGTCGGCAGCGGTGCGCCGTCGGCGTCCGCGTCACCGATGCTGGTAGGGTTTGGTGGGCGGGCGCGGGTGTCCGAGATGTTCACGGCCGAGGTGCTGGCTCAGGTGAGCCCCAGCGCCCGGCCCGCGATGGATGCGGCCGCGCCTCTGGTGCCGGTGCCGCCGCGGTTCGCGCTGCTGTTCGGGCTGTCGGCGCGGTTTGGCGGCGAGCCACCCGCCCGTGCCGCGGCGCCACCACCCGCCCGCGTTGTCGCCGAAGTGGCGCGGGCCGAGCTGACTGGTGAGTTGTCGGCGGGCGGTGCGCTGCCGCCGGGAACCACCATCACGGTCAAGAGTGGCGCTCAGGAAATCAAGGCCACGCCCGATGCCGCCGGGAAGTTCAGCCTAGCCGATCTCGCGCCAGGCCCGGCCGTGGTCACAGCGACTGCCGACGGTTACGAGCCTGCGTCCGCGGACGTGAACCTGGAAGGCGGAAAACCCGTGGCGGTGCAGCTGGCCATGAAGCGCAAGCTGCCGCAGGGACAGATCCGGGGCACCGTGCGATCGTTCGGCGGGCGCGGGGTGGACGCGAGCGTGCGTGTGGAGCCGGTCGCTGATGCCGCCAAGGTTGCTGTCACGCCGGGTGAGCCGGCGGCGCCACCGGTCGAGGTGCGCGCGCAGGGCGGTGCATTCCAGATCGATGTGCGGCCGGGTAACTACGACGTCACCATCGAAGCGACGGGCTACGACACGCAAAAGCGCAGCGTTCGGGTCGAGGAGAACGGCGTCACTGTGCTGAACGCCGACATGCGCCGCACGCGATGAGTCCCCGCCGACCCCCAAGGTCCTCGGTTTGCAAGATCGTGGCGCTCATCTGTCTGGCGTCTGCATGCAAGAAAGAACCGACGCCGGTGGCGCGGCTCGAGACCGCGGGTGGCGCGGTCGAGCGTCAGCGCGGAGGCCAGTGGGCGGCCGCGGCTGTGGGAACCCCGTTTGCCGTGGGCGACGCTGTGCGCACCGGAGCGGGTGCCACGGCGCGGGTGCGATTCCTGGGCGGGAAGATCCTGCGGCTGGGTGAAAACGCGATGGTCCGGTTCGTGGCTGGCAGCGCACCGCAGACCCCGGCGGTCGGCATCGATCTCGGCGAGGCCGATGTGGAGGGCGATGGCGTGTTCGAAGTCGCGACACCGCGAGGCCTCGCCCGCCTTGAAAGCGGCTCGCGCATGACCGTGCGAGCCACCGGTGCGAGCGTCAAGTACGAGATCCTCGTCGGCGCCGCGACGCTGGTCGGCGACGACAAGGTCAAGTGGGGCGCTGGTGAGGGCATCGAGATCGCCGTGGGCGGTGCACGGCTGGAGCGTTACAAGGTGCTCGTGGGAGCCACGGTCATCGAACCACGGGCGGCGCCAACGGCGACCACGCCAGCTACGGCAGGGATCGCCGAGAAAAGCCAGCCCGGCGCCGAGCCGGGCCCGGCTGACGAGCCTGGCGCCGGTGACGGGACCGTGGAGCCAACGGTTGCGGATGTCACCCTGCCGGCGGGCGAATCGGCCATGATCCACGACCGCCATGCCACCGTGGCGGTGCGCATCGCTTTCGAGACTCACTGCCCGGGCGGTGGCGTGCTCGAGCTCGGTGGGACCGAGCGAGGCGATCGCGCTTTCCGGCGGCCACGCCAGCGCATCGCCGGCAAGACCGCCGGCGTCTTGATGTTGCCGCCCGGCAGCCACCGCTACCGCGTGGCGTGCGGCGCTGGTCACGGGCGGCCGGTAGCCGCCGGCATCCTGGTATTCAGGCGTGACAGCGGGACCGCGCCGGTGCCGCGTACCGCACCGTCGAACGTCATCGACGCTGACGGGCGCAGGTACACTGTGCTGTACCAGAACCGCTTGCCGGCGCTGACGCTGGTATGGCCGAACCCGCCGAAATCGTCGGAGCTGGTCCTGCACGTCGAAAGCAACGGCAAAGAGCGCGAGTTCCGCACCACCAGCACCCGCCACATCCTGCCCTCGGGAACCGTCGCCGAGGGCGAGCATCGGCTGTGGTTCGTGGCCGCCGATGGCAAGGTCGAGTCACTCAAGACCGCCCTCACGGTGCGCTTCGACAACGCCGCAGCCGCGGCGCAGCTGCAGGCCCCCGAAGACGGCGGCCGCTGGAGTGGCCCCGAGGTCGAGGTTATCGGCATCGCTCTCGAAGGCTCAACCGTCACGGTAGCAGGTAAGCCGCTCGCGACGGATAGCCACGGACGTTTTCGCGGCCAGGCGGCTCCTCCCGGCGCCAGCGATCGCGCCATCGCCGTGCGGCTCGAGCACCCGCGCAGCGGCGTGCACTACTACGTACGGCGGATGGCCGCGCGCTAACGCCGAGCCAGACGCGTGCGCCCGGCTAGCCCGAGCCCGACCCGAGCCGGGCCAGGACTTCGGTCGCGACCTGGGTGATGTCGCCGGCACCGAGAGTAAGCAAGAGATCGCCGGGCCGAAGCAGGCTGACCAGCACGTCAGTCAGCGACCCGCGCGGCGCAAACACGGGCGCGCGGTCGCGCGGGAAGCTGGCGAGCAATGCCTCGGGCGTGATGCCAGCGATGGGCACCTCACCGGCGGAATAGATGTCGGTCAGCACAGCGACGTCGGCGCCCAAGAGCGACGGCGCGAAGTCAGCCAGGACATCGCGCGTACGCGTGTAGCGGTGCGGCTGGAACGCCACCACCAGTCGCCGCCCGTACAAGCGCGCCGCCGCCACCGTCGCGGCGATCTCGGTCGGGTGATGGCCGTAATCGTCCACCACCAGGACTCCCGCGGCCTCGCCCCGCACCGAGAAGCGCCGGTCGACACCCGCGAAGGACTGCAGAGCGCCCGCGAAGTCGGCAAACGACACCCCAAACAGTTCCGACACCGCCAGCGCAGCCATGGCGTTGCCGGCGTGGTGAACGCCCGGCATGCGCACGCGTAGCTCGCCACGCACCTGACCGCGTACCGATACCCGCAGGCGCGTGCCTTCGGCGCTGGCATCGAGGACGTGGCCGCGGTAGTCGCCGGCGCGCAGGCCGTAGGTCACGTGCCGCTTGAGCAGCTCCGGCGCCAAAGCCGCAGCCGCCGGATCGTCCGCACACAAGACCACCAGGCCATAGAAAGGAACCTTGTTGGCGAAGTCGAGAAACGCCGCCCGCAGCGCCGTCAGAGATCCGTAGTGGTCGAGGTGCTCGCGATCGATGTTGGTGATCACGGCGGCCATCGGTAACAGGTGACGGAACGAGCCGTCGGACTCGTCGGCCTCGGCCACCAGCACCTCGCCACCGCCGAGGCGGGCGTTCGAGCCCAGCGCGCGCGCCTTGCCACCGATGATCACCGTCGGGTCGAGACCGGCCGCGGCGAACACCGCGGCGATCATCGACGTGGTGGTGGTCTTGCCGTGCGAGCCTGCCACGGCCACGCCGTCCTTGACCCGCATCAGCTCGCCCAGCATCTCCGCACGCGGGATCACCGGGATCTCTCTCGCACGCGCGGCTTGCAGCTCGGGATTGTCGGGCGCCACGGCACTCGACACCACGACCACGTCGGCGCGTTGCACGTTGTCGGCGGCGTGACCGATCGCGATCCGGCCGCCCAGCGTAGCCAGCCGCCGCGTGACCTCGCTTTCCTTCAGGTCGGAGCCGGACACCTGATAGCCCAGGTTGAGCAGCACCTCGGCGATACCGGACATGCCGATGCCGCCGATGCCGACGAAATGAATGGCAACGT